>JAFGYD010000081.1 GCA_016936295.1 Spirochaetales bacterium
GTTATGTCTATACCCATAAATTTCTTGTTTTTATATGTCTCTTTACAATAATCTATAGCTTTTGATGAAAAATCTATACCAGTATACTCAATTTTAATTCCATCTTTTAAAAGCTCTTCTACTACTAAAGAGTTTCTTCCATTTCCACAACCAACATCTAGTAGAGTTAAACTATCTACATCGTTGTTTTCGCAGAAATCTTTTATCCAATTAACAATATTGGGGTCTAAACCAGGTGTTCCCCAACCAGGGTTGAAATTTTCTTTTACATATATTTCATCCCATATTTTTTTATCATTAACAACTGTTTCCATAATTCTTCCTTATGTCATCTCCAAGTAGTACCAAGGGGATAAAATCATTCCCCTCTTTTATTGCATATTTTTTATTAATCAATTTATTTTGAATTTTGGAACCTGTAAATAACTTTACCTCTAAAAGATTTAAAATTTCATCATCTGATACATTATATATAGTCAATTCAGCTAATTCACGAGTATCTAATACTACTGCAGTTCCATCACCTTTTATCGACAATTCCAATCTTGGCCTTGTCAAAAAGTTTTTCCAACTATTGTTCCACACCTCTATATATTGTATAAGTTTTTCAATTTCCCCGGGGTTCTCTACATTTTCATTTAAATATTCGCAAGTAAATATCAATGCTAAATCCTTAATATTTACATAATTGGGATAAACTTTATAATAGGATTTTAAAGGGCTAATATTAGAAATACCATATTTTTCAGGGTTATTAAAATAGGGACTAAAACGAACTAGTGTCATATGGAAAATGCCAACAGGAGGCTCTAAATGAGAAATAAGTGGAAGCAGCTCATTCATTTTTTTATAGTCTGATATACTCTCACCTGGAATTCCCCATACAATATTCCAAAAAATTTCAAATCCAACCGTTGTAGCATCCTTTAAAAAGGTAATATTCTGTTTTAAAGATGTGCCCTTAGCCATCTTTTTTAAAATATTGTTACTAAGAGTCTCAATGCCAGGCTGAATCTCCATTACTCCAGCACTTTTAAGTAGCTTTAACTCATTATAATTTAATGATACCTTCTCCTCGAAATATATTCTCCATTTATCTCTACTATTTGATAAGTATGGCAATAATTCAGTTAAGTGTTTCTCCGGCATTATTAAATCTGCCATATGAACTCTATTTATTCCCCACTTCTTTGCAGCTTCAAGTTCATTTTTAATTCTGGAAAAACTCTTTTCCCTAAAACGAACTCTTTGGGACGTACCACAAAAAGAACACTGAGACTTCTCCCCCCACCAGCACCCTCTACTACTTTCCATAGCAAGACTAAGGTTTCCACTACCTAAAAGTTCTGGGAAGTATTTTTTTAATTGAACAAAGTAGTCGGTATAATCTAAATTAGGGATTTCATTGAGACTGGGAAATGGTTCAGAATATATAATTCTATTATCGCTACCACTATTTTTTAAAAAACTTATAAATGATGAATCACTCTCACCCGAAAAAATATAGTCAATAATCTCTCTATCAGGATCTAAAGAGTCAATTCCATAAGCCATACGGTTTTCGCAATTGAAACCACCTATAAAAGTGACAACACCGGGGGTTACCCTCTTAACAGCTTTTAATACCGTTATTCCAGAGTTAACTTGTTCGAAACTACTAGTAACTCCAATATATTTATAATTTAGACTTCTAAATCGTTTCTCTAAATCCTTTCCCCAGGTAATGGCTAAATCTTCACATCTTTTTAATTCTTCTATTGTAAGTTCACTATTCTTTGGAAAAAATACTATAGGATTAAAATCCCTTTTACATATATCCCTATAGTTATAAAGTCCAGGATAAATTTGTTCATCTACAAGATCTCCCCATGCGGCCTTTGCAAATACCCTCTCACCCAATAAAAAATAGTTCAAATTACAAAAAGTTCTATAGCCCTCTCCTAATAATTTTGCAAACTCCATATTTAAATATAAGATATCAACACAGTACCCGTTTTTTCTACCTAATGCCTGTAAATTATGTAGAGCTAAAGATTGAAACTCCACAGATGCAAAGGGTGGAACAATAAGTAAAACACTATCCATTTAACAATTCCAATACTTTCTGACAGTAATATATAGATTCATCACCAACATTATGTAATCTATCTGATGGTCTTAATTTACCACACTCCCTACATTTAGAGACAAATTTACAACTTTTACATAAAATAGACTCATTCTGAGTAATTTGTAAATATTGGGGTTGGTTTAGAAACTCATCTAAATTATTTTGATATTTTCCTAAGATCGTCTCCGAGGAGTGATTATCCGTTACATTTAAATTCTGTAAAACAACAATCTTACCCTTTCTTGATATCTCAGGGGACTTAGGAAGCCAGTTAACCCCAAGAGAGTTAGCAACAACCGTAGAGAGGGAATTTTCAAGAATTGATACATTATATCCAGCTAAAGAGAGGTATGAAACCATCTTTACAAACTCTATGAACTCTTTTGGTGATAATTTATTATCATCTAAAGACCTTAACTGTATAAATACCAAACCTTCAATTAATTTAAACTCTGTAAACATCCATTCTGAAAACCTGGGAATATTGTACAAATTACCTTTACTTATAACGGTATATATATGAACTTTAAAGCCCAAGTTTAAACCAATTTTAAGCCCATTTACAGCAGCTTCAAAACTTCCTTTACCACGGATAAAATCGTGATCACATTTAAACCCATTAATACTGCAACTAAAAGTCAATATATTTTTAAACTCTAAAAGTTTTTCACCTAACTCAGCATCCATTTTATGCATGTTGCTATTTATTAATATATAGTTGTATCCAATATTTGATAAATAGACTATAAATTCTAAAAGATAGGGCCATAAAAGTGTTTCCCCACCGGTTAAACTTATCTCTCTATAACCTAGCTCTATCCCTTCATAAGCGATATTTTTTGCTACATGTAATTCTATATGTTCATTATTTATAGCTCCACTACGGGCAAAGCAGTTTATACAGTCTAAATTGCACATTGTTGTTACTTCTATTGAAAGCATAAAAAATATTAGTGTTAAAAATTTTATATTTCAACTATAATTTTTTTTGGGATTAGGATATTCTTTATTTCTATTTGACAGAAGGCTACTACACTCTTAGAATGAAACTATATATAAAAGGAGTAATAATGAAAAATTTTATCGATTTTATTGTAGATGCAGCTAAAGATAGTGAATTTGCTAACGAATTTCACAAGGTATTGGAAAAAGCAAACTATAAAGAGGTTTCTTCCTGGCTTAAAGATAAGGGTTATAATGTTCATGAAGACGAGTGTAAAAAACTTATGGACAACAAGGAAGAAGTAAGCGCTTCAAAACTTGGGCTTGTATACTAATAAACAAGGATAAATAATGACTAAGTTTAAA
>JAFGYD010000082.1 GCA_016936295.1 Spirochaetales bacterium
AATTTATCCTGAGATTTTTGAATATAATGAGACAAAAAATAAGATTCAAAATACTAGAATTAATAAAGATGAAAATAATTTTATGGATTCCATTTTAAAAACTAAAAAATAAAACTTATATATTATATAAAAATTTTTATAGTTTGTATTTTATAAATTAAAATGAACTATTTAAATTTATCTATATACCAAATAAAGTTGACTTAATACAATTTAAATCATAATTACGAAGGAAATATTAACCAATTAAAAAAGTCATCACATTTATTAAATTAATAATAAACATAATGACAAAACAAAAACTAAATATAAATCTAATTTATTAATTCATTGAAATATTGAATTGATTTTTCAATTGATTCATGCGGATTTTCCCAGTAAATTGAATCATTAATTTCTAAATCAATAAGTCCGGTATAATCATTTTTTTCTAATATTTTAATATATTTCTTTAAAGGCAAATTACCATCGCCTAATATATAATGATTACTATCTGCAAAATGTATTAATGCGATTTTTTCTTTATTTAAAACAGTAAAATAATCATCAAGATTTTCATTTGAAACTGCCATTGCAACAACGTCAATACAAACTTTTAAAGCATCATTGTCTACTTCGTCCATAAACCTTTTCACATCATTTAATGTAACAACTAAATTACTTTCGTATGGTTGTAATTGTTCAATAACCATTGTTACATTTTGATTTTTAGCATAATCACAAATTTCTTTTGTAGTTTCAATTGCTCTAGACCAGCCCTCTTCTCTAAATATATCTAAAGGGCTACAACCGGAATTCATAAATACTTTATCACAATTTAAAATTTTTGCATCATCTATTGCTCTTTTAAAATACTCTATTGTTCTTAATCTAGTAGTTTTATTTGGAGAACTTATACTATATGGATAACTTAATGTTTCAGGAGTATAAATTGATATATTCATACCCAAAGTATCTATTTTCTTTTTTATATTATTTAGCTCTATATTTACTTCAGGTCCATTATAATCTAATGCACAGTAATGAGGAACGCCTCCCCATAAATCAATATTTTTAATTCCATTTTTTTTCATAGAATTTAAATAATACTCCAAAGTATAATGGACATATTGAACACTCATTACGGCAAGTTGTTCATTACTTATTTTACTCATTCTGATTCCTCCTATAGATTATTTTCTAATCTAGATAATTGATGAGCATATTTTTGGGTTGAAGAATATATTGAATCATATATTTCTTGATAAGATTTATACTTTTCATGATTATTCATATTAGGCTTATAAGTTTTACCAATCTTAATATGATCTGTAATATCAGAAAAATTCTTAAACCCTTCAAATTGAATTGCTATAGCAGCCATCATTGCATCTCCATAACTAGCTCCAATAGTAACTGAGGGAATAACTATCTCTTTGCCAATAATATCTGATACTATTTGCATCCAAATTTCATTTTTTACTCCACCACCTGCAGCATATATTTTATCAATTTTTACATTATCATGACTTTCCATTATTTTTATTTGTTGATTAATGGAAAAGCCAATACCTTCTAAGGCACTCTTATACATATGAGCCTTTGTATGCTTTAATAATAAACCAAATATAAGCCCTCTAGCATTTGGATCGTTTATTGGTGTTCTCTCACCTGCAAAATATGGTAATGTAATAAGACCTTCAGATCCTAATTCAATATGTGATATATCATCTATCATAGTTTCATATAAATCAAAATCATTATCAGATTGTCTTTCTTTAAAAATATTATCTTTATACCAATTAATTAAACTCCCTGCAGTATTAGTTCCAGCAGAAATATCACTTACATTGGGTATAATAAAATCTTCTCTCCAAAGTCTTTGATCATCAACTAATTCTTTTGTACATAAAATCATATAAATTGAAGAACCAAATTGTAAAAACATTTTACCAACAGATACTACACCACAACTTATTGCTTCTGCTCCTGAATCATCTGTACCAGCAATTACTGGTGTCCCAATTGCAAGCCCTGTTTGATTTGCTGCATCTTTAGTTATATACCCCGCAATATCTGTTGTTTCTTTAATTTCAGCTAACTGATTAGCTCTACAAATTGTTTTACATAATTCTTCGTTTACTGTTAGAGTTTTTTTATCATAGAGAGGATTAAAACTAGCTAGACCTAAAAATCTATCTATAACATAATTGTTGGTCAATTTTGCTACTATATAGCTAGTAGCTGTTAAAAACTTATAAGTTTTATTATAAATCTCAGGCTCATTATTTTTAATCCATAAAATTTTAGGAACAATATCACTAGAACATAATGGCCTACCATACCATTTATTAATTTGAGTTTCTCCAAAGTATTTTGTTAATTGTTTAATCTCATTTTCTGCTCTAGCATCAATACCATATAAAATTGCATTTCTAAGTGGACGACAGTTCTTATCTACAGGTAAACAATCTGCACCTAAGGCACTAATTCCAACTGCTTTAATTAATTTTGGGTCAATTTTTGATTTATTTATTATGGAGTTAGCTATAGTACAAAAATCTCCCCACCAATCCTTTTCTGCATCATGCTCAAAATGCTTTGGCTTTGGGTTCATCATAGAATGCTCTGTGGTATGCTCGGCAATTATATTTCCCCTATTATCAATTAATACACCTTTACTTGAATTAGTACCGGTATCTATTCCTATAAAATAAGAACTGTCCATATTTTTTATTCTCCACTTAAAAATTAATTATCTTAATATTTTCTTTTTAAATCATGTAAATTAATGATTACAAACTTTGTGATAAAATTTGTGCAATTTTTAATGCATCATTTTCTGAATTATTCTTTTTGTATTTTAGTGTGTTCAATACAATTAAATTAAAACCATTGTAATTTATTAGATGTTTAAAATTCGTTTCATTATCTGAGTCTTCAATAGAAATAGAGATACTTGTATTATATTTCTTTTCAATATTTTGACATATTTTAATAAAGGACTCATATCCTTCAATATTTGTTAAGAATGTATGATTAAATAAAATATTATTTGAAACAGAAATTGCACAAGCTTCAAATTTGTGTTTTTCTAATCTAATTCCTATACTAATTGGACTACTTTCATTAACTTCCAAAAAAAATATTCCTCCTCTATCTAATGAGTAATAATCATAAAACTTTTAAACTTTTTATTATATTTTTGCTCTATAAGTTTTAACTTTATCCATAAAAACCTTTACCCGGTTTTCATCAACTCTAATGTTTTCTAAATCTTGAGATTCAAAATTGCCATCTATTTTAAAATATGTTCCGACTATTGCAGCATCAGATACCTGTAATTTTTTTTCGATAGTGTCTAAATTACACCCTGTATTACAAATAATAAATGCATTGGGATTTGCTAATTTAACACTCTTTATTAATTCATCACTAACATCCTTTCCTGCAGCTTTTGCAGAAATACACAATCCATCTGGATGTGATTTAAATATTGTCGAAGTAGCAATTTCTTCAACACTTCTTATATCTAAATTTTTATCTGATTCTGGATTAATAAAATAAAGCATTTTTAAATTATCTAAATGTAAGGCTGCTTTTCTTCTCAATAGTTTTGAAAAATCATTATTATATAAACCACCATCACCAACATATACTCCAGAGAATGTTCCTCGTACAAAATCAGCTTCAACTGCAGCTGCGGTTTCAATTGTAGCTAAAGCATCAGAAATACAATCAATTCCAAAGGGAATCTTTAAACTTTCTTTTAACTCTCCAACAACTCTACTAATTGCAGAAGGGGTAACATAGCTCATTCTTCTTTCATATGGCAGACTAAATTCGTTTGAAATAAGAACTCCATCTACACCACCATTTTGTAAAGCTCGTAAATCTTCTTTTGCATGTTTAACAACAGTTTTCATATTGCTATTAAATTTATACCGAGGATCCCCTGGTAAGGGATCCAAATGTAACATAGCAATTATTGGTTTACGAACTTTAAATAATTTTTGTTCCCACATAATTAACCTCCAATGTTAACAACTTTTAATAATCAAATTGTCTATAATATCTTCGAATAGATAATGGGTGACGTAAAAACAATTCCATATATGAATCTATTCTGTTATTGACAGCTCTTATAACTAAATGTGAAATAGAGCTTCTATACTCTTCTTTAATTCCAGGAAGCTTAAATTCTTTTGTATCAATTATTGTATAATTCTCTGTAACCCGTGGTAAAAATTTAGCTACTCTTTCTGCTAAAGGACGTTGTTCATCTTCCACAATAAATAATGTTACTGGTGTATCTGAAACAATTATCTCTTGCATCCCATGAAAAAACTCAGAACAAGTAATTGATTTTGTTCTTATCCACATTTGCTCTTCCCAATAACACATAGCATATGAATAGGTTGCTCCCCATTGTATTCCTGAAGAAACAAAATAATGAGGTAATTCAGGCCTTGCTTTTATGAACTTAACCTTCTCTTTTGCATATTCGAAAGCCCAAGCATCAACTTTTTTTTCTACTTCCACTAAGCATTTAGCTAAATAAAGTTCCATATTCTTATTATAATCTTCATATAAAGGGAATTCTCCATTTTTATACATAAGATAATTTGCAACCATGAAAAACTTCAATTGTTCATTTTTTGGAGAACAAATTAAATAATCTTGTTTGTCTTCTTTTGTTAATTTAGTATTTGGTGTATCAATAAAACTAAATACTTTTGCTCCAATTTTATGAACTAAATCAACTACCTCAACCATTTCCTTTGTATCCCCCGAAACAGAAGAAATAATTACAATTGAATTTGCTGTAAATCGTTTATTTCCGGTTGTTAAAAATTCAGCAGCATTTTCTACAAATACTGGCAAGGCTGATTTACCTCTCATATATACTTCTACTTGCATACTTGAAGCATACGTCCCACCAATACCAATAAAATAAATAGAATCAAATCCATTTTCCCAAATATCATCAATTATATTCTCAATTTTAGCTCTTAATTTTAATGCGCCGGCTACACTTTCTAAACTTTCATTTTCATTAAAATTTCTCAAAGTTGGTCCAGCAACTTCTTTCCATAGATCTGATACAATCATGATAACTCCTGTCTAAAATAATAATTATTAATAATTATCATTTTTATTTTTTTTATTTTTATTATTTTTTAAAGCGAGTGTATAAAATAGCGGCTTCGTATTTACTTTCTTCCATAGGAACTAAAACAAGCTTTCCTCTTAAATTATTAATAAATACTTCAAATAGCTGCACGTTTAAATCGGTGGATA
>JAFGYD010000083.1 GCA_016936295.1 Spirochaetales bacterium
AATATCCAGGTCTTACAATATCAAGGTACTGGGTTATAACAGAATCTAAAGTTCTTCCCCTCTCCTTTACATCTCTGGAAAGTCTACGAATGAATCGAATATCATCAGGGGTATCTACAAAAATTTTAAGATCAAGAAGATCTCTTATTCTTTTGTCCCAAAACAACATAATACCTTCAACAATTACAACTGTATTGCTTTTTATAATTGTAGTCTCTTTCTTTCTACTATGAGTAACAAAATCATACTCCGGCATTTCAATTGATCTGCCATTTTTCAGCATTGTTAAGTGTTCTAATAGCAAGTCTGAATCAAATGCATCCGGATGATCAAAATTAAAAGAAGTTATATTATTGTTATTTACATATTCAGCACTCTTATAATAATTATCCTGAGGTATAAAAACAAATTCAGATACAATATCTTCAATTTTTTTTACAATTGTTGTTTTTCCAGATCCGGAACCACCAGTAATTCCAACAAAAGTTACATTATTATCCTTCAAATTCATCAATTTTCATCTCCAGGTCAGCTAACTTAACCTGTAATGCATGAATTGATTTCTCTAATCGTGCTTTTTCAGATTCTAATTTCTTTTTTGTCAATTTAGGTTCAGGCTTTGAAGTACTTATTTCAGCTCTAACTTCTGTCGGACTATGGCCTTGAATAAATGATTCTTCAGCTTGCTTTCTCTGCTCATTATCCTTAACGTTAGCCACAATCTTCATATTATCAAACCCTAAAGATGGCTCAACATCCATAGCATAAACTTTCATAATATTTTTAGCTGCTGCCCTATTCATACAAAGTGCTCGATCAATATAATCCTCAAATTCAGCATGATTACGTTGACAAAGATCGTATGCTTCAACTAAAAGTTTACCAAAGTCCTTCATTAACTTTCCATTTTCAGTTAAATACTTTTCTTTTATTTCTTTGGTTAAATTTAAAAACTTATCATCAGAATTAAAAATATTTGTATAGTATTTCTTCTGTTCCGCAATATCCAGTAATCCATGAAAGGTATTCCAAAATGCGACAGTATGAGCTCTACTATTTCTTTCAGGATCTATTTTAGTAAACTGTATATGATGCGCAAATTCATGAATAGCTGTATATATAAGTGCATTGTCATCCTTAAAGTTTCTATTATGAATTAATATCTCACATGTTTCTCTATTATATAATCCATCAACTTTTGAACTCTCTTTTCCGGTAAAAACAACACTAAAATCATCAGTAGTATTATCTAAATCTACGAGAATTTCCTTAACCTTATCTTGGTTCACTCAAACCTCCTCAAAAACATATCTCTATTATATCTAAAATGGTAGCATTTTTAAATCCCTATATGGTAAAGTCAATTATGAATTTATTATCTATAGATAAGCTTTCTTTAATAGAAAGTGATAAAGAATTAGTTTCCAATGTTTCCTTTGGTATTAACAGCGAAGATAAAATAGCTCTTGTAGGTGTTAATGGTTGTGGAAAATCCACTCTTTTAAGAGTTATATCAGGTATAAAAAAAGAGTTTGAAGGGTCAATATCTCGAAATAATCAGTTAAAAATAAGCTACTTGCAACAAGAAATTGATTTCAATCCTAACGATTCTATTTTAGAACATATTCTTAATTCTGAAGGGTCTATAATGAACTGTATAAAAGATTATTATAAAGCTTTAGATAATATGAGTTTGGGAATAGATGATTCAGAAAACTTCGAACGTTTATCACATGAAATGGAAAAACTTCATGCCTGGGAGTTAGAACATCAAGTTAAAAGTATATTAAGTGAACTTGGGTTAAAAGATCATAACATAAAAATGGGTGAATTATCAGGTGGAATGTTAAAAAAGACATCTCTCGCCCATGCATTAGTACAGGATTATAACTTATTGCTTTTAGATGAACCTACAAATCACTTAGATATAGAAACAATTACGTGGTTACAAAACTACTTACAAAAAAGCAATAAAGCTCTAGTATTAGTCACACATGATAGATATTTCTTAGATACAATAACTAACAGAATATTTGAAATTGATGAACAGAAGATTTTTGCATATAGTGGGAATTATTCGTATTTCATTGAGAAAAAGCAGGAAAGAAAGGAATCTGAAGAAAAATCACAAAATAGATTAGTAAACATATTAAGAAGAGAAAAAGAGTGGCTACTTAGGGGTCCAAAAGCTCGAACTAGTAAGGATAGAGGAAGAATTAATAGAGCATACGATATGATGGATAGCATTAAAAGTCAGGAAATTACATCTTCAGCTTTTAGTGTTACTAACAGAAGATTAGGGAAAAAAATACTTGAACTTAGAAATATTTCCAAATCATATAGTGGCAAAACCGTTTTAAATCCATTTAGTTATACTTTTAAAAATGGAGAAAGAATTGGTATTGTTGGTGATAATGGATCAGGGAAAACAACACTATTAAATATAATAACTGAAAGAATAATTCCGGACACAGGAAGTATTGATAAAGGTATAAATACTCATATTGGGTACTTTGACCAAATGGGAAAAGAACTTCCAGGTGAACAAACAGTAATGGGATTTCTAAAAGACATTGTTAATGTAATAACAACTGTCGATGGAAAAAGTTTAACTCCTGCACAGTATCTTGAACTATTCCTATTCCCAAAATCACTTTTCTATACCAAAATTTCCGATATATCAGGAGGAGAAAGAAAACGACTATATTTAATAAGTATATTACTTTCAAATCCCAATTTCTTAATATTAGATGAACCAACAAACGATTTTGATATTCAAACATTAACTCTATTAGAAGAGTTTTTAATGGATTACGAAGGCTGCCTAATAACTGTATCTCATGATAGATATTTTTTAGACAAAACAGTAGATTTTCTATTTATTCTGGAAACAAATGGTAACATAAAAGGATTTCCTGGAAATTATTCAGATTATAAAGATTTTTCTGATCAGCAATTAAGAGAAGAAAAATTAAATAAAACCAAGGGTGTTAAAGAAGTTAAAAGAGAAGAAAAAAAAGGCCTTACATTTAAAGAACAAAAGGAATTTGAAGGGTTAGAATCAGAAATTGAAATTTTAGAAATTGAAATTGAAGACTTGGAAAAGACTTTTTTAGACGTATCAGACCCAGATATATTAGCAAATAATACAAAACTCTATAATAGTAAAAAAATAGAATTAGGAAATAAATATAATCGTTGGGAAGAACTAGGAAGTAAAATTTAATCCCCTAAGGGGATTAAATTACTTTAAAACCTCTGTTACAACTTTCTTTTTAGTTTCAGGTTTTGGTTCTTCTCCAAAGATTCGTTTTCTAACCTCAAGATCTAATTCTTTAAAAACATCAGGATTTTCATCAAGATAAACTTTAACATTTTCCCGACCTTGCCCAATCTTATTATCTTTATATGAGTACCATGCACCACTTTTTTGTATTAAATCAAATTTTATACATCCATCAAGTAAACTAGCAGTAGCTGAGATACCTTTTCCAAATATAATTTCAAGTTCAACTTTTCTAAATGGAGGTGCTACCTTATTTTTCACAACCTTTACCTTAACCCTATTACCAGTCGCATCTTCCTGCCCTTTGGCTATAGTTTCAATCTTACGAACTTCCATTCTTAGTGAAGCATAGAATTTTAAGGCGTTTCCACCAGTTGTGGTCTCAGGGTTTCCAAACATTACACCAATCTTCATTCTTATCTGATTAATAAAAATAAGACTACAATTGGATTTAGAAATAATTCCTGTTAACTTTCTTAAAGCCTGACTCATTAACCGGGCTTGTAATCCCATATGGGAGTCACCCATATCTCCATCAATCTCTGCTTGTGGAGTTAATGCAGCAACAGAATCTACAACAATTATATCAACAGCACCAGATCGAACTAAAGATTCTGTAATTTCTAATGCCTGTTCTCCAGTATCAGGTTGAGAGATCCATAATTCATCAACATTAACACCTAAATTTTTTGCATATACAGGATCTAATGCATGTTCAGCATCAACAAAAGCAGCGATTCCACCCTGTTTTTGGCACTCAGCTATAGCATGAAGAGCAAGAGTTGTTTTCCCCGAGGATTCAGGCCCATAAATCTCAATAATTCTACCTTTAGGATAACCCCCTACACCAATTGCTTCATCAAGTAAAATCGATCCGGAAGGAATAACTTCAACTTTAAGCTTTTCAGATTCACCCATTCTCATTAAGGAACCCTTTCCAAATTGTTTATCAATCTGCAATTTAGCAGCTTCTAAAGCTTTTATTTTTTCTTCTTTCTTATCATCTAATGCCATATATTCCCCTACTAACTAAACTATCACACTACTTAAAAAATGTTAAGTACTTTTTATTCCTTGCTATCTAAAATTAGAGTAACAGGTCCATCATTGATGTATTCTACATCCATATGTGCTTGAAATTTTCCACATTCTATATTTAAGTCATTTTTTTTTATTAATTCAATAAATAGATTATATAATTTTAATGCATCATCAGGTCTTGCTGCTCTATCATAAGAAGGTCTTCGGCCACGATTGCAATCTCCCAAAAGAGTAAATTGAGATACAATTAGAATTTCATATTTTAAATCAATAACAGAAAGATTCATTTTACCATCTGTATCTTTAAAAAGTCTTAGATATGGAATTTTTTTTACCATCCAGTCAACGTCTGAATAATCATCATCTACAGAAAACCCAATATATACAAGTATTCCATCATTAATCTGTCCGGTTATTTCATTGTCTACTTTAACTGAAGCATTTCTTACTCTTTGAACAACTGCTTTCAACTATTTCCTCACAATATATTGCATTATACTTTTAGCATCCAGATAAAAAGTATCGTTATTAAGAATAACCTTTCCTAAAACTTCAATTGGTAAATTTTCCTGGATTTTTATATTTTCATTTAATTCCACAGGGACAACACCCTCTAGAACTTTTCCATCATCATATCCAACAAGGAGAGAAAATTTAATTTTTTTATCTTTAATTTCAAGATTGGAAATCATTCCCTTCCATTTAACTATACAAGATTCATACTGATATCGACTATTAATAACCTCTGTAAAACTTATATCATCAGAATAATTACTCCAATCGGGATCTACTAGATAACTTTCTAAAACCTCAGCTCTTTTCTTAACCAACTCATTACTATTTGAGTATTTAATTAAATTCAAATAGGTTCGAACCCTGTTATCTTTATCATCTACAAATAGATCAGAAGCAACATTAAAAAACTCTTCAATCTGAGCTCCTGTAAAATTATAGGTAGATAATTTAGAATAATCCAGAAAGTTATTATTCAAATCCTTTAAATTAAAATCTTGAATTCCCTCCCTGTTGTAATTTTTACTGGAGGTATTTGAAATACTATCAAAAACCTTATCAACTAAATTATATTTAATGGAAACAAAAATAGATGTTAAGAGTATAAAAACTATAATTAAAACTATAATTGTAGGTCTTCTTAAATAAAATTTCTTCTTAGGTAATAATTTATTTATCTTATTTGATAAAAGAAAATAGTCCAACTCTTCCATTGTACTATATTTTTTTAAAGCTTCCAAACCAGACTTAGCCATTTTATTTTCAGGGTTTTCATCCAAAATATCAAGCCAAATTCTCAGTGCACTATTAAAATCCCTTCTTTTTAATGACAGGACAGCAGTAAATAGAGCACTATCAATATCCCACTGTATCTTTTGTCCTCTATCAAAATAGAGTTTAGCACCAGAGTAATCACCCGTGTAGAAAAAAGCTTTCGCTAAAATTACATAAAATTCCTTGTTTTCCACATAAAGAGGTATTTTACTTTCTAATAATCTTATAGCCTTGGAATATTCCCCTTGATCTAAATACTCTATAGCTTTTTTTATATCCTTAGGTTTCTTAATCATTTCTCTCTTTTAATTTCTCAATAATATATTTTTCATCAAAATCATACTCTGAAACATCTTCGCCACGTTTCTTTTTTTGTATATATTCAAGCATTTTTTTTAACTCTTCTGCTTCAGGATCCAAAATCGGCTCTGGTTCAGAATTAACATCTGGAATTATTACTGGAGTAGTTTCAGTTTCAGTTTCAAGCTCCGGACTAACATCTGGTAGGATTTCAGGAACAATTTCTGGTTCGGGCTCAGTGATTACATCGGGAGTTTTTTTCCACTCTTTTTCATCACTGGGTTCATTAGCTTTAATATCAGCCACAGGTTCAGCGACAATAAAATTCATCTTAAAAGACTTTGTTAATGTATCACCTGGTTTTATATTAGTTCCATTAAAGAATATTCCAATCCCGGAATCATTTATAGAATAATAACCATAAGAAAACAACCCATCCTCCTTAGGAGTATATGGCCATAATTTACTAAATGCTAACCTATCCCAATTACCTAAAATGACCTGATCAGGTTCCATACCACTTATATCCATTACCCTAAATTCCAAACCTTCATTTAATTTATCAATAGACTTAATAGATAATGGTATCTCACTGGATTTATAAGCTCTCTCCCTATTAATAATTTTATAATCATCAATTAAAAAATGATTTCCAGATTCTTCCCCTAAAATGGTATCATACGTTAAAAATAATCCGATATTCTTAATATTTGGTGATTTATTTAAAATACTAATAGTATATAAATATCCAGTATCAACAAGACTATATTTTTCTTCAATTTCTATCTTATCATTACGCCATTTTATTCTATAATCAACATCTGTTACAGTTATTTTGTATTCAGAGTTATTTCTTAGAAAAAAACGTTTGTCACCATCTTTAATATATATTCTCGAATTTAGATAAATACCACTATCTAAAAGATATTTTTCCTGGTTTAAATCATTATAAATTATATAATTCAAATAACCTTTCCGGCTTTCACTAATTCCAAATCTTTCACCTTGAAGAATATTTTCATTACTAAATAAATTGATTGATACCACAATAATTAAAGTAAATAAAAATCTAGTTCTCATAATCTTCTCCCAATCTTTTAAGAAGTAAAGATTCTAAACTATCTAATAATTCAACATCATCATTATTAGTAGTTGATTCATCTCTATTCAAATTATAACTGAAATCAGCCAACCATTTAAAAAAATCTTCACGAGTTTCAAAACTATCAATAAAATTAGAAACTTTATTAGGTTCTTTATCCTTTTGTTCAAGGATTATATACTCTGCAAGCCACTGTGTTTTTTGATATATAGTTATATCCTTAGATACTTTTTTACTCATAATTGATTGCATATTTGAAATTAGATCAAGCCTGCTTTTTGTTATAGAGCTATTTGGTTCTATAGTAAGGAATTTTTCAAAATTTAATTTTGAGTTTGGAAGATCTGATATTTGTAAATAATTTTCACCTAATAAAAAATATGCAGAATTTCTATAATAATTGAAATCTTTGTTCCTTAAATACTGGTTTAATAATAATATTGATTCATTATATTTATCTAACTTATAAAAAACTTTGCAATATAAATACCTGGCATCTTCGTAATATGCAGAAACGATAGAACCTTGAGTAAAAAAATCCTCCAGCTCAATTTTAGAATCTCTATAATTTCCCATAGAATATAGTGATTGGGCCTTCCAAAAAGTAGCTTCGCTAAATAGCTCTGATTTTTCAGAAATTACAAGATTAAAAAAATAAATAGAATCTAGATATTTTTTTTGACTATATAACTCAATCCCTTGTTTCATATTTGGATCTTTAATATCCACAGAATGAAGTGATCCCAAAACAGTGCAGAGAAAAATTATTGTTAAAACTTTTTTAAAGGCCATATAAATCCTATCTAACTTTTTTTATAAACTCCAACTCTTCTTTAGGATTTTCTGCCCCAAAAAAAGCTGAACCTGCCACAAAAACATCAACACCAGAAGCCATTACTTTCGATGCGGTTTCTCTATTAACCCCTCCATCAATGGAAATTAAATAGTCTAAACCTGTTTCATTTCTAATATCGGCAAGCTTTTCTACTTTTTTTAGTGTATCTTCAATTAAAAGTTGACCACCATAACCCGGGTTTACAGACATTATTAATACTAAGTCAACAAATGGTAAAACATTTTCCAAAACAGATACTGGAGTTGAAGGAACAATTGAAATTCCAACTTTACAACCAGCATCTTTAATTTGCTGTAAAACTCTATGCACATGAATTTCAGCTTCATAGTGTATTGTGATATAATCAGCCCCCGCTTTAGCAAAACCTTGTATATGTTGTCCAGGATTGTTAATCATTAAATGAACATCAAATATTTTATCTGTTAGAGGTCGTAAATCTTGAATTAATTTTGTTCCAAAAGTGATAACTGGTACAAAACTGCCATCCATAACATCTAAATGAACCCAATCACCACCTGCTTCTTCAATTAGATTTATGGCTTCGTTCATCCTAGAAAAATCTGCACTTAACAACGAAGGTGCACTTAATACGTTATTCTTTAATTCTTTCATACTATAATAATAACATCGTTTTAATATTTAAATCAAATACTCATTATTTTATGCACATTTGTTGACTAGGAAGGCCTAACTGATGTAATCTTAAAGAAATGCAGAGTGGTGTAAAACGAAACAAGAGGTTAAAAGAATTTAATCAGAGGAGCTTTGAAAAACATTTAGACTTTGCTCAAAACTTTTTATACCATGGAGATATGGAAGCAGCTTGGGATTCATATCATGATGCTTTAGTTATAGATTTTGAAAGTGAAGAAGCAAAATCCGGTATGAAAGTAGCAGGATACTGGAAGGAGCGGAAAAGAAAACTTTTAGAAATAGTTGATTTTTTGGAAAAGGGTGAATTCCTTTTAAGAGAATTTAAAAGCTTTAAAATAAATTATATTCCATCAAATTCAATTTTCTGGAATCATGGATTAAAGAATTTAGAATACTGGATATATAATACTGCCTATAACTCTTTTAAGCGTTATGGGGAATTAACTAATAACGATAAAAATCCTGATATTCTATTAAAACAGGGTTTCTGTTTAAAAATTATAGGAAACTATGACAAATCTAGAGTGTTGCTAGAAGAAGCTGTTAATATAACTAAAGACAGTTCTCAAATATTGGCACAGCTTGCTGATGTTTATGCGCTAATTAATGAAGAAAAGCATTCTAAACTTTTTTTTAGAGAAGCATTCTTCATTTCACCACAGGATATTGATTTAGACTCAATTGAATCTGTTATGATAAAAAAAATAATAGATGAGTTGAACTATAAAAATTATCCTTTAAAAGAGTTAAAAGAGTGGATACCCGTATATGGTACCATTCTTGGTTTATTTTATGTTAAAAAAGAGCTGAAACCAATTGAAGTTGGTCTTTTAAAACAAAGTATATATTCTTTGAAAAATCAGCTAAATATGAGTGATATTGATTCAGGGATTATTAAACCTAAATTAATAAATCACTACTTACGATTGTTAGAATATTTTGTTTCATCTAACAGCAGTAAAAATGAAATAGATGAAGTTTTATTAAACATAAAACTATTAGATGAAAAGATTTATAACTTATACTTAAATTAGATAGAGGAATTTTTAATGAGTGAAACTATTGATAAACTAAGCGAAATGCTTAAAGAAGAGAAATGGACTGGAAGTGGTATAACCTCTTGGAACATAAGTAATTTTAATGCTCTAAATGATTTATTAGAACAAATTACAATTAACAATGAAGCAGATAATGCTATCGAATTAACAAATGAACATATTGAAAGTTCTAAAAACAGTGTAATAGCTCTCTATCTTTCAGGAATGATTTCATTAGAAAATCAATTAGTTGATGATACAAGTCTAATAATTCTTATTAATATTTTTGTAAAAAACGACAAATGGAATATTGTAAAATATTTATGTGATAAAATCCTTGATTTTGGTGAAAATAAACAAGCATTAAAAACCTTAGCTGAATACTATATACATGAAGATGATAAAGTTAATCTTCATAAAATTTGGGAACGATTAATAAAAATTGATTACGAAGAAGCTGATATAATAAAGAAACTAGCAATTGCAAAAGAAGAAGCAGGTGATATAGAGCATGCTATTAATTATTATAAAAAAGCTATTTATAGATATATAAACAAAAAAATGGTTGGAAATATTGGAGAAATTTGGAGTAAATTAGTTCAATATTGTCACGAAGATATAGATTTTTTTATACACGTTGCAAATAAAAATACAAAAATTATTGGAGCTGAAAAAACAATTATTCTTTTAGAAGAATTATATCCGAAATATCTTGCAAATGAAGATATGGATACATGTATAACTATACTAAAGAAAATATTAATACTTGATCCTAAATATGGTTGGGCAAGAAAAGAAATAACAACATGTTTTAAAAATAAGTATGCTGATAATAGTCATTTAGATGAATATATAAGACTTTCAAACTTGTCACAAAGTTGGAGACATGTTCATGATGCTATTTCAGATTTTGAAAAGCATATATCTTTTGATGCAGGTAATTTTGTTTACCATAGAACATGGGATATTGGTGTTATTAAAAATATTGACGGTGATAATATAATAATTGATTTTGTTAAAAAACGGGATCATTCAATGTCATTAAAAATGGCTGTAAACTCACTAACAAGTCTAAATAAAAAACATATTTGGGTTTTAAAAGGTGTTATAGAAAAAGATAAACTTAAAGCTAAAGTTAAAAGTGATACAAAATGGGCATTAACAACAATAATTAACAGTTTTGAATCTGCTGATATGAAAAAAATTAAAGCTGAACTTGTACCTTCTGTTTTAACTCCAGGAGAGTGGACTACATGGGGTGCAGAAGCAAGAAAGGTATTAAAAACTGATTCGAGCTTTGGTAATTTACCAGATAACTTAGATAAATTTATTGTAAGAGATAAGCCTATTTCTTACGAAGAAAAAGCATATAACAAATTTAGAGCTGATTCTAAATTCTTTAACAGACTAGAAGTAATCAATGAATTTTTAGAAAACTCTGATCCAGATTCTGAGTTTTTTGGAGAAATGTTTTCATATTTTACCTCGTTCTTAAATACTTCAAATGTTAATGAGTATGTAGTAACCAGCTATATTTTTGTTAATAATATTATCAAAGTTTATCCATTCCTAAATCCTGGTATTAATTATTCATTTGCTGAATTATTTGATGATATTGAAAATTTAGAAGAGTTATTTTCAAATATTACATTAGCTGACTATAAAAAAGATTTCTTATCTTTAATAAGACATAATTGTGAAAATTGGGTTGATATTTTCGTTAACTTATTCCCTATTTATTTAAATAAACATTCAATTGAAGTCTTACTACATACAGGAAATAAAGATCGAGTAATATCTATGTTTAAAGACATTATGGCACATTATAGAGAGTTTAGAGAATCTCTTATTTGGTTAGCACGTAATGCAGAAGAAGCTGAATGGTATAAAAAACTTGATTTATCTTATAGTGAAATTTTAGTTAGTTTAATTCAACTATTAAGAGTTACTTATAGAGATATAGAAAACAAAAGAGATGCTGCAAATAACAGAAAATATAATAGACAAATTTTAACTTTCTTATTTAAAGAAGGAAGAGTTGATAAATTTATTGAAGACTCAGATCAAGAAGATGTAGCTCGATTATTTAGCATTATTAACGATGTTAAAGAGTTAGATCCAGCTATTAGAATGTCACTAAAGGATAAAATTTCTATAAAATTCCCTAAAATGAAATTTTATGGAGAAGAAGAAAGCGATCAAACTCTTACTTACAGCAGAGGTCTTTATTGCTTACAAGAAAGTTATACAAAGAAACAAAAAGAGCTTAAACATATCTTGGATGTTGAAATACCTAAAAACTCTAAAGAGATTGGAGTTGCTATTGAAATGGGTGACTTAAAAGAAAATGCAGAGTATAAAGCAGGTAAAGAACGTCAAGAAAATCTTAATATTCAAGTTGGACGATTAAAAGAAGAAATTGGAAGAGCTAAAGTTATAGATCCAGAGACTTTTGATAATTCTAAAGTTTCTTTTGGTACTAAAACAACTCTTTTAAATAAAGATGCTAATATTGTTGAAGAATATATAATTTTAGGAACGTGGGAATCAGATCCTGCAAATAAAATTATATCTTACTTATCTCCATTAGGTTCAGAACTTATGGGCCATGAAGTTGGAGATGAATTAGTATTTGAAATAAATGAAAGGAATTTTAACTACTTAATCCAAAATATTGAGATATATAAAGTATAAAAAGCCCTCAGGGGCTTTTTTTTTTATGTATTATAAGTTATTGATTCAGAAAGCTCCTGACTCAAAATAAGCTTTTCATCTTCACTCATTTTTGTATCTTTTCTTAAAATTTCACTTCCGTATGATAAACAGTGAGGATCATGAAATTGATCTTTAATTCCAAAATGATTCATTAAGCTATGTGCAAATGATGATTCGAAACATGTTTCTGATACAAAAATAGCATTTGTTTCATCTAATGATAGAGAACTAGGCCATGAATCAATACCTGTATTATGTAAACTTTTTACTAAAATTAGATTTATAGTTTCACTTTTATCAAAAAGAGATAACTCTTTGTGGTCTACAACAGCAAAACTATGTGGTTTCTGTATAACAATATTTTCTTTTATATTACTAACATTAAAATCATAAATTGATATTCCATTATCCAAATTTTTCTCAACAAAAGTAGTTGATATAATAGGAAATTCTACATTAAAACCATTCTTTGTAAAAATCTCTTCAGCAACTTTCACTAGCTTAACAGAAGACTCGTGGGTTAACCTGCAACCTTCTGTAATAAAAACATTAATTCCAATTTTTTTCATTTTTTAAACTCCAACTTTTTTATATTTATTTTATTATCATACTAAATTTTAAATAAATCAAATAAAAATGTAACAATAAAAAAAGGGATAGCTTTTGCTATCCCCAATCTCTTTTCATAAAAGAATTATTAAACAGTACCCATTAAGAATACCATTGCAAATAGCGCAACAGTTTCAATAAGACCTACAACCATTATATAGTTTGTAAAACCTTTACCTGTCTCAGCTAAAGCATCTGCAGCACTTGCACCTGCTTTACCTTGCATCATAGCAGAAGCACCCATTGCTAAACCACCAAAGATACCAGCAGCTAACATTTTACCAGGCTCTGCAGTAGAAGCTAAAATCTTATTCATTAAAATCATTCCATAAAAAACCTGAGTTAAAGGAGCACCAACAAATACAATTAATGTAAATGGAGCCGGTTTACCTGAAGCAAAACATTTTTTCCAAGCACCTATTGCAGACTGTCCTGCATAACCCATTCCAAATGCTGATCCTACTCCCGCTAAACTTAAAGCCGCTGCAAATCCTAATAATCCATAATTTAAATCCATTCTATCTCTCCTTGATTCTATATCTCAATATTTATATTTTAAATTTCCCTAAAAGGGTTAAATTTCTTACCTGTCCAGTTAACATCTGCTGCAGATGAAAACTCTAAAACATTCAATCTTACTCCATGAACTAATACAGATAATGCAGCCATAGCTATATTAAATACATGTCCACCAAGTAATATTAATGCACCTCCAAAGTAGCCAAAACCACCACTACTAATTAAAGGAGCAGCCATTCCGTTAAAACTTTGAGCAACAGCAAAACCTGCTAATCCAACAGCATACAATCGGACATAAGAAATAATATCTCCAAAAGCACCTACAGTATCTAAAGCTGTTAAAGGACTAAATGCTAAACTCATTCCAACACCCTTTAAGAAACTTTGACCCTTTTCCTGTTTTCCAAATATAAGAACAACGATAAATCCAAATGCAACTATTATTAAAGAGTATGTTGGTACTGGATAATCAGTTGAACTTATTACAAGGTTTTTTACTAGAAATAGTAATCCTACTGTCATAGATAGCCAACCTAGATTTGCAAATCCACTTAAAAGTTTATCCTTCATAGATTTAACAAAAGCAGTTAATCTTGCTAGTACAATATGTACTACAGCTATATGAAAACATAGTTCCATTATTTCTTTGTCTGTATCCAATTGAGATAAAATAAATCCATTGAAAAAAGGGATTCCTTTTATCATATTAGAACCAAACCAGCTACCGGTCATTGCACCCCATACTACAGTTGCACTGGAAATAAGATAAAATAAAGCTAACACATTATTAAATTTCTTCATCTTAATTTGCGCAACAAATGTTAATAGTATAAAAAGTAGGCCATAACCCGCATCACCAATTATCATGGCAAAGAAAATTGTAAAAAAGATTAAAAAGAAAGGACTTACATCTGTTTCCCAATAACCCGGAACATTTCCTAAGAAATCCAG
>JAFGYD010000084.1 GCA_016936295.1 Spirochaetales bacterium
ATTTCAGGAAGTTCGAAAACTCCAGACTTTCTACTTCTTAATGCCCAGTTAACTTGATATAAACGAGCATTTTTTCCATCTATTTTTCCGTAATAAATTCTTAAAGTTGGTTTTGATATAAGAATAAGGTCTTCAGGGAATTCCACATCTTCAATCTCTATAAAGTCACCTTCTTTAATCCCAGTATCAACTTTCAAAGTAATTACTCTTCCTGATATTAATATTTCAGGAAGAATTTCCATTTCGTAGGAGAATATATTTATTTTAAGTATTATAAAAATAAGGATAGCTACCAGTCGTTTTGGGTTTCTATATCCTGGGAAGTTTGTCCCCATGTCATAGCCTCCTTCTGCCTAACATATTCAAGTATTCGCGTAGTTTCATCTGTTGTATTTGTACTATCTTTAGTCGTTTTTACTATATCCGATGTTTTATTAAAAGTAGCAGCACTCATTTTATTCAAACTTAATTCCAGGTTTATTTTTGCACTAATATTAGATGGAATTAATTTTAATGATTGCCTAAAATGCTCATACGCGCTTTCATAACTACCTTCTTGAAACTCTAAAACACCTCTATTATATAAAAGATTAAATTTCAATTGTGTATTTGTCTGCTCTTGTGCCTGATCCCAAACGGAAAAAGCCGCAGGTGACTCACCCATAGAACTGTATACATTTCCTAAATTATAGAAAAAATAATCTTTATACGAAGATGAATTTATACCGGGAAGATAATCAATTATAGCCCCCTGATAGTTTCCACTTTGAAATTTCTGATTTCCTGAAATTATAGTGCTGGTTTCAAGAAGTCGACTACAAGATGAATAAAAGAGCAAAGAAATAAGCAATAATATATATTTTAAAATATTTCTGACCATCTCCACTCCTTCACAAATATAAATAATGATAAAAAAACAAGGGATAAGATAAGAAAAGGTTTATATTGCACAATGTTCACATATTTTATCCGACTATTTGTTTTATCATACTCCATAGATTTTATTTCCTGACTAATATCAGCAATAACCTGTGTTTCCTCTAGCTTGTAAAATTTACCGTAAGTCAATTCTGCTAAGTTACTCAGTAAAGAAAAATCTGTTTTACTAACTACTTCTCTACCGTTTTTATCAGTGACATATTTATCTTTATATGGAATCAGAGCACCTTTCTGTGTCCCTGCAGCTACACAGTAAATAGGAATATGTTCGTTTACTGAGTTTGCTACAACCTTAAAAACATCCCCTTCCAAGGATTCTCCATCACTTATTAAAATAATTACCCTACGATTGGTACTATTACCCGAAAAGCTTTCTATAGCTAAATTTAATGCTTTTTCCTGATTTGACCCCGGAGAACTTAAAATTTCAGGGGAAACAGAACCTAAAAATGATTCTATGGCAAGTCTATCCTCTGTCATTGGAACAGAAACGACTGCATCACCCTTAAAAACAATTATTCCAAATTTACTTGTTTCAACACTATCTACAATAGTAGATATAAGTGAAATTGATTTGTCCAATCTACTTGGGATAACATCTTGCGCTAACATACTCCTTGATATATCCAATACAAAATTTACTTCAAATCCTACAGAATTATCACTTTCCGGTTTTTTTTGCCAAGATAATCCAATTAATGCTAATAGTAATGATAATATGGAGAATAGAAAAAGAAAGTTTGATACTATGAATCGTAAAATATAAATCCTTTTGACAGTAACAAAACGCCATGTTCCTGTTAATTTCTTTAACCCGGAAATACCACCCATATAAAATAGTATCATGATTAAAATAGTAGGAATTAAAAGTATAAAAGTCCATAAAAATTGGGGATTTGTAATTCTCACAGGATCTCTCCTAATATAGATTTCCTTATTAAATAAAATGTAGAAATAAAAACAATAGCCCAAATTGTAAATATATAATAAATTGGTTTACTTTTTATCCTGGTTTCAATAATTTTCCTACTTCGCTCCAAATAATCTATTCCCTGTAATACGGTTTCCAGCATTCCCGGACTTGAAGCCTTATAAAAATTTCCGCCGGTGATAGAAGCAATATCCTCTAAAAGGGTTTGATCAAATCCCCCTGCTGGTAGATCAGCTCTTGTAATCATTCCTGTTTCCGGGTTAACAAACTCTAATTCTACAGGTTCTAAGCTACCAATACCAATTGTATATATTTTAATATTATACTCCTGAGCGGCTCTTGCTGCAGATAACGGGAGAACTTCTCCTGCATTATTTACTCCATCTGTTAGCAAAATTATAACTTTAGATGTAGCAGTACTATTTTTTAAGTGCAGAACACTTACTGCAAGACCCATACCTATGGCAGTACCTTCACCTAAACTCATTAGTTTTAAGTTTTTAACGCTTTCGCTTACACTTTTATAATCCAATGTTAATGGAACTCTTAAAACAGCATCATCCCCAAAAGAGACAACACCTACAGAATCGTTTTCTCTACCTTCAATAAATTTTAATATAATCTCTTTCGCAGACTCAAACCTATTAACAGGAGGGAAGTCTTTGGCAGACATACTTGGTGATTCATCCAGGACAACCATTATATCTACGCCTTTAGAGAGGTAGTTATTCTCTCTACCTACTATGGAAGGATCAGTAAGGGCTAAAACAATAAAAAGCAGCCCCATATATAAAAAGAATGTAGATATATTTTTAAAAATCAACAAACTACTCTGTTTAAAAATATAATTATTACCCTTCCAAACACTATGGGAGAAAAGTAGAGCTCCACGATTCTTTTTTCTTAGATTCTGGAATACAAATAGAGCTGGAATAATTATTAATAGCAAAAAATATTGCGGAGTATTAAAAACGAGCATAATATCTATCTTTTCCTTCTAACTGATGAACTATATCAACAATTGTTCGTAAATCTTTTTCTCTATGAAGCGTCGACGCATTATTATGACTAAATTTTACAAGATCTGCAAAACGACAAATCGATAATAATTCTTCACATGAGTCATCGTCCATTATAGTTCTGAGTAGAGAGTTCATCTCTTTAGTTGTAGCTGAATAAAAATCATTATTAAACCTCAGGGATAAATAAACCCTTAAATGCTCAGTTATTACTACATAAAAACTTCGTTCTGAATTATCATCAATTTCTGATCTTAGATTTTTTAATATTTTATAATAGGCTCTAAAAGGTTTTTCTCTCTTATATTTTTTTATAGCAATTTTTAAGGATTGATAGATAGTTTTAATCATTAAATAAATAAGATATGGACCAAAAAGTACCCCTATTAATACAAATACAATTAATAAATTAGTCCCAGGTGGAAGCATTTGTGGAGAAAGTGGCTGTAAAGCTGTAAATTTATCACTTAAAATTGAGAGTGTTTGTGTTTTAAAATCGTGAAGCTTGTGTTCCCCAAACTCAATATCTGGAATAATTCTTAAACCTGGAGCAAAAGAAGTAAATGTGATTCTAATTATAGACTCATCGGAACCCTCTTCCACAACATTAACACTTTTTAGTTCAATCCAATCTATTTCTGGTAAATTTACAGGTGAAACTAACTCACCTTCAAATGGTGTTTCTACATAAATTAAGAGAGTAACCATATCCCCTACGTAGAATTCCTTAGGTGTATAGACAGTTTTTAAAACATTTAAGTTTTCACTCCAAATAGTAGTTGAAACAATTAATAAGGATAAAATAAAAACATTTTTCAACGTTTTTTCCTCCTTGAGAAAAACTTTAATAGAGCTTGGCCAGGATCTTCTTCAGTATCTACTTCCAAGACATCAATTCCCAGCTTTTTACAGTTATTTAACCACTGTAATCGTTCTAGTTCCCAGAATTCACTATACTTTTTACGAAATCTTTTACTACGACCAAATCCATCTATAATTTTACCAGTTTCAGGATCTTCCAATGGTATCAAACCTGTATTTGGGTACTCTCTTTCAAGTTTATCAATAATTCTAACTGCGATTACATCCTGTTTTCTAGATAAAATAGATAACTCTTTGTAATAATCTGCGGATCTAAAATCTGAGAGAATAAAACATATCCCTCTTTTTTTCATAGACTCCTGCGCAGTTCTTAAAGCAAGAGCTAAATCTGAGCCTTTACCCTGTGGTGTTAAAGTTAAAACATCATGTAATAGTCTTAAAACATGTTTCTTTCCCTTCATGGGAGAAACGGAGTGTTCAATTATATCAGAAAACATAAGAACACCTACCCTATCGTTATTTGAAACTGCAGCAAAAGCAACTATCCCAAAAAGGGTTTCCGCAACTGAACGTTTACTCTTTCCTCCTCCAATTTCAGAAAGAGAAGCAGAGACATCCATAACAATATTCAAAATTAGTTCACGTTCTTCTTTAAAGGTTTTTGTATATGGTTCCTGCATCCTAGATGTTACGTTCCAGTCTATAAATCTAACGTCATCCCCATCCTGATACTCTCGAACCTCGTTAAATTCAAGTCCGGGACCTTTAAACGTAGATCTATAATTACCAGAGAACATCCCCTCTATGAGCTGTGTAGATATTATTTGTAAACGTTTTACTCGGCCTGAAAAGTCAATATCTTCCATTATGGTACCGGAACAGAAGCTAAAATTTCCTTAATAACATCATCTGCAGTTAAAGCTTCTGCTTCTGCTTCGTATGAAAGAACAATTCTATGCCTCAAAACATCGTAAACAACACTTTTTACATCTTCAGGGAGGACATAATCCCGACCTTCAAAAAGTGCTTTTACTTTACTGCATCTATATATAAATATTGTGGCTCTGGGAGACGCACCAAATTCTATTAATCGAACAAAGGGATATTTTCTATCTTTAACCCTTGAGGCAGTAACAATTGATACAATATATTTTTCAATCATCTCATCCATTTCAATACTTTCTGCAGCTACTCTAAGTTCTTCAATTTTACCTGGAGTTAAAATTTTATTAACTAATAATGGTTTATCTTTACCCATTAATTTTAAAATCTGCAACTCCTCTTCGGGAGATGGATACTCTACCAAGAGTTTCATCATAAATCTGTCAAGCTGAGCTTCTGGTAATTGGTATGTACCTTCTTGCTCAATGGGATTTTGTGTTGCTAAAACAAAAAAAGGTTTTGGTAAAGCATATGTGTTTCCACCAATTGTAACCTGTTTTTCCGCCATCGCCTCTAAAAGTGCTGCTTGAACCTTTGCAGGAGCCCTGTTTATCTCATCGGCTAAAATAACATTGGAGAAGATGGGTCCTTTCCTTGGTACAAATTCACCACTCTCCTGTCTAAAAACCATTGTACCAATTAAGTCGGCTGGTAATAGATCGGGTGTAAACTGAATTCTTTTAAAATCTGTATCAAACACATCAGATAATGTATTAACTGCAAGGGTTTTTGCTAAACCAGGAACACCTTCGACCAAAATATGTCCACCAGCTATAATCCCCATAATTAACCCATCAATAAATCTCGATTGACCAACAATTCTAGTTCCAATTTCTGCTCTGGCACTCTGTATTAACTTACCAGCATTAACAATTCGGTCATCTATTTTTGTTTCACTCACACACTATTCCTTATTTTCAGGATCTATAATCCGCATTTTCCCGTACATATTCATATGAAAGATCGGAGCCATAAACTGTAGCTTCTTTATCTCCCAATTTTAAATCTACCACAATCTCTACATTTTTCCTATGCTCAGGGAAACCCAAAGATTCTTCCCTTAAACTGCACTCTTTCAAGTAACTATTTAATCGATTTTCCAACTCCTCATTTAAAATAAATGATCCATTATCATAGAGGGTATAACCTCCCATTGTAAGGGTTAAAATATCTGGATTAATATCTATATCAAAATTACCGGAAACATCCCCTATCGATTGTAATATTCTACCCAAATTAGGATCGTTACCATAAATAGCAGCCTTAAAAAGAGGTGCATTTATAATAGCCTTCCCTATATCCAAGGCATCCTTTTCACTTTTTGCACCACATACTCTAACTTCAATAACGTGGGATGTGCCCTCTCCGTTTCTTACTACATCAGTGGCTAAATCTCTACATATACTTAACAATGAATTTTCAAACTCTATAAGTGATACTCCATTAACTAATTTAGAACTAAAAATAATACCTGTATCGCTAGTGCTTTGATCACTATCAATAGATATTCTATTAAACGTTCTATCCATCACTTGTTTTAAAATTTCTCTTATACTATTTCGTTCTATATTAATATCAGTAAGAATAAATAGTAGCATAGTTGCCATATTGGGTTCAATCATTCCTGCACCCTTAGCAACCGCCACAATTCTTCCACCTTTTAATTCTGCACTTCTTACTTTTGGAAAATTATCAGTTGTCATTATTCCTTTTGCTAAAGGGAAAATTGATTCATTTGAAATAGAATCAGCCAATGCTGGAATTTTTAATAAAATGTCATTAACCGGAAGTTTCCAGCCAATAATTCCTGTTGATGATGAAAAAAACAGTGATTCATTACAAGAAAATGCTCTTCCTAATTCGTTAGTTATTAAAGAAATATCCTCTAAGCCACCATTACAACGAACATTAGAGATTTTATTATTAATAATTACCCCTTTTATAGTCCTATTATTAAGCCGTTCTCTCCCATGGGTTACAGGATGCCCTGGAAATTTATTTTTTGTAAATACTGCACCAAAAGAATCAGTCTCTTCATCTAGTACAATTAAAGAAAGTTTCATAGGTAAAGGTTTTACTAAATTTTTCTCAATAGGGAAGAATTCCAAAGGAACAACCCCAACTTTAAACCCTTTAGGAAGCATAGATCTTAATTCAACATCTTGCTCGTATTCATCTTTGTTTTTATATTTTTCCACGAAAACATTTTATTTATATAATGTGGTTTTATCAAGAAGTTTATTAAGTTATAGTAAAGTATGTTTTATATATCAGTTGCTGTTAACATTGCTTTATTGATTTTAGTTATTATAAATTTAATAAAACCTCATAACTCATCTATTAATTCTAAAGTAGACTCTATAGAAAAGGAAATAAGAGAGTTAAATAATATTTTTAACCGGCCATATCTTAGAGGGGAAGCAGGCGAGACACTATTAAGAGAGCTTTTAAATAATTATTTACCAAAAGATTCATATCAAATGCAATACTCCTTTAATAGCGGAGCCAGAGTCGATGCAATAATTAAAACAGGGAAATATATTATACCTATAGATTCAAAATTTCCCATTGAAAGTTTAAAAGATATTTTAACGTCTAATTCCCAACTTACTAATGCACAAATAAAAGCCCTTGTTAAACACGGCGAAGACATTGCAAAGAAATATATACTACCAAATGAAGGAACTTTAAACTTTGCAATTATGTATATTCCTTCGGAGAAACTATATTATCAGGCATTTATTAACGATCTTGGAGAATTAACTAATAAATTACTAAAAATGGGTATTCTTGTGTGCAGCCCTTCAACACTTTTTTCTTTAATACAGACTGTAGTATATGGATTAAAGGGATTTACATTTAACAACAAACATAATGATATAATAAATAAAATTGAAGCATTAAGAATTAACTATTCTTTACTGGAAAAGCAATTCAATATAACAAATAATCATATGAAAAACCTTAAACAATCTATGTCTCTATGTGAAAAATTACTCGATGATAGTAAAGAGCTTATTCCAAAGTAGTTTCTATTTTATTTATTACTATTTCTAAAATTATTGGTAAATGGTCTGAATACCCAAATTCAAGATCATTTCTCCATTTACAAATATTGCTACCACTATCAAAAAGCAGATCTCTATTATCAACTCTAAAAGAGCTATAACTAAATTTTGAATCATCAAAAAGGTTTCTATTTAAAAAGAAGTTATCAATTGTCTCCCAATTATCTTTATATAAATATGAACCTTCAAAACCACTATATGGCCATGGGGTGTAGTACTCATTCTCTCCTAAATCTTTACTACCAGAAATCCTTAGCCCATCTCCCTTATTTTTTAAAGTAATTGCTGTAGTGTAACTAACCTTTGTACTTTCATTATAGTTTTCATTAAAATCCCCAAGAATAATTACTTCATCATTCTTTAACTCATTCAATCTATTTTGTAACACAAGGCTACTTTTAATTCTTAAATTTTCAGAAAAACTACCTAATTTAGACTTCCAATGATTGTTTATCAATTTCAAACTATTACCATCAACATCTATTGTTATTTCTAAAATATTTCTTAAACCATAATCTTTACCAGGGGAAATTTCTGAAACATTGGTTATTGGGTATTTTGAAAGAAAACCTACTTCTATGGGACTAG
>JAFGYD010000012.1 GCA_016936295.1 Spirochaetales bacterium
AGTATCGTATATGTTTCTTAAATGCTGCAATAGTGCTGGAACTATATGTCGAGCCATCAAATATCTCCTTCATTCTAAAATCTTTTAATTGTAATTCATGATTACTAAATTTTCTTGTGGAGAAATCCATAATATTATTTATCGCTTGGAATATTTTATCGGATTCAATTATAATCTCGGTTACTAGTGGATGTAATTCATCAAGGTTCTCTAGTGAGTATAAATTTTCACTATACCCAATTATACTATTTAATGGAGTTCTGAGATTACTACTTAAAGCAGAAAAAAACAGGGATTTTTCTCTTAAGATCTCTTCGTTTTCCACTTTTAAAGAACTAATATTTAAATCTTTTTTATTTAACTCATCTTTATGCTTATTAAGAGTATCTAGAAGTTTTGTATTGTATTTTTTTAACCGTAACATTTTTTGAGGAATTTCACTAAGGATATTAAAAATAAATGAAAGTAGTACTATAATTTGTGCCATATAGTAAAAGCCAAAAGAACCTGAAAATGTTAGGATGTTTAAAACTAAACCAATTATTAGCCCTGTATTTATAAATTTAATATTACTAATATCTTTTCTATGTATAAAATATATAAAATATGAATTTATTAATACAACTATTCCTACAAGAAAAAATGGTGATTTAAAATCTGATAAGTTATACATAAATAAAATTGAAAAAGCTACAATTCCAGATACTATAATTGTTCCAATCTGTATTATTTTTTTAGAACTAAAAGCTCTATTTTTTATAACAAAGTAGAATAGTAAACACAGCCATGCATAAATAATAAAAGGTTGTGTTAAGTAGTTTAGGCTAGTTGTTGCTCCACCGTAAAATATAATTAAAAATATAACTGACAGTGTGAAGAAGATTGCATCTTTACCAATTTTGGTGAAACGGAAAAAAGTATAAATCACTATTAAACAAATTAGAATAAATGAGATAGGGAATATTTCCGAGGTTAATTTATCAATTTTAATATATATATTATCTTTTTCGACTAGTGAAATGTTCCATTCTGGGTTTGCGGCTTTGTAATAGCGGTATGTTACTATCTCTATACTATTATTTCCGTTACTATTTAATATCGCTGGAGGAATGGCTAAACTATCTGTTGTGTAGCTTAGGCTTAATTTCCCTTTTTCTAAAGAACCAACATCTCCAATTAGTTTATTGTTAACGTATATTTTTGAAAAGCCTGTATGTTTTAGGGAATTTATATATAGTTTATTATTTTTAAATTGAGAAGGAATTGATATATCTGCCTTTTTTACTGTTTTAATATAATTCCCTTTATCTTCTATATCGAACATATTGCTACTGTATGCATTTGAATATGTCCATTGTTTTAATGGAATTGTGAACTTCGTATTAGAAGCCATAGTGTTAAATGATATTAGAAATAGAATTAGGGTAGATATAATTTTTTTCGAACTCATAGTACATAATATTTGGTTTTATAGCATTGTGACAATAGTTGTTTTTCTATAAAATTACTGGATAAATATATTATTAAGTAGGATTCCATGGATAATGATGACGTAAAAACAGTTGATTTTATTAGAACTCAAATAAATGAAGATTTAAAACAGGGTAAAAATAACTCTAGAGTTCATACTCGTTTCCCACCAGAACCAAATGGATATTTGCATATAGGCCATGCAAAAGCTATATATGTTAATTACGGTATAGCTAAGGACTATCCTAACGGTAAATTTAATTTAAGATTTGATGATACAAACCCTGTAAAAGAGGATACTTCATATGTAAATGCCATACAGGCAGATATTGAATGGCTTGGGGCACATTGGGACGGAGATGTAAAATATGCATCGGATTATTATGATATTTTTTACAAATCTGCATTAAAGCTTATCAAGGATGGAAAAGCCTATGTTGATAGTCTCTCTGCTGATGAAACAAGAGAATTTAGAGGAAGTCCAACAAAACCTGGTAAAAACAGTCCATTTAGGGATAGAAGTATAGAAGAAAACCTTGAGCTCTTTGAAAAAATGAAAAATGGTGAATACCCTGAAGGCGCACATACTTTACGGGCAAAAATTGATATGGAACATGTAAATGTTCATATGCGAGATCCATTTTTATATAGAATTAGAAATGCTCACCATCATAGAACAGGTGATACCTGGTGTATCTACCCAATGTACGATTTTGCTCACTGTATAGAGGATGCAATCGAGGGGATTACCCACTCCTTATGCTCTTTAGAGTTTATTAATCATAGAGAACTTTATGATTGGTTCCTGGATAACCTTGATTTTGAATATAGACCAAGACAGATAGAGTTTGCAAGATTGAACTTAAGTTTCACTGTTATGAGTAAACGTTATTTACTTGAATTAGTAGAGACCGGGATGGTAAGTGGTTGGGATGATCCAAGACTCCCAACAATTAGTGGTATGAGACGTAGGGGTTACTCTCCAGAATCTATAAGAAGTTTTTGTACACAAATTGGACTTTCTAAAGTAAACTCTTTAGTTGATTATGCATTTTTAGAGTATGTAGTTCGAGAGGATTTAAATCAAAACGCCGATAGAATTATGGCTGTAACACAACCTTTAAAGGTAACTATTACAAATTATCCAGATGATTTGGTTGAAGAGTTTGCTGCAGATAATAATCCTAATAAGGAAAATGGCGGAACAAGAATGGTTCCTTTTAGTAAAGAACTATATATAGATGCCACAGATTTTATGGAAGAACCGCCTAGAAAATACTTTAGAATGGCAAAGGGGCAAGAGGTTAGATTAATGCATGCATACTATGTAACCTGTACCGAAGTTATTAAAGATGAAAGCGGAAATATTATTGAGTTATTATGTACTTATGATCCAGAATCAAGGGGTGCAAAAACTGCTGATGGACGGAAGGTAAAAGGTACTATTCAGTGGGTTTCTGTTAAACACGCTGTTAAAGCAGAAGCTAGACTATACGATAAGTTGTTTACTCTTGAGAACACAGGAAATATGGAAGAGGGGAAGGGGTACAAAGATTATATAAATCCTGACTCTTTGGAAGTTATACATAATGCATATATTGAACCTTCCATTAAAGAAAGAGCAGTTGGTGAAGTTGTTCAATTTATGAGAATTGGTTATTTTTGTAAAGATATTGATTCAACTGATGATCACTATATTTTTAATAGAACTGTAGCTTTAAAAGATTCTTGGGCAAAGATGCAAAATAAGGATTGAGGAGATAATAATTGCAACCAGATGAAATAGATTGGAAAATTATTGAAAATATTAGAAAGGAGCACAAAAACAATAATGCAATAGCACGTGAATTGGGTGTTTCTGAAGGTATGATTAGGCAACGTTTAAAAAAACTTAAGGATGCTGGTGTTGTTAAGATAAGTGGATTGATAAACCCGGATGTTCTGGAAAATAAAATGTCTGCTTTAATTGCTGCTACATTATCCGATGGTTCAAAGTTGGATGAAAAAGCCCGACAGATAGCCGCTTTTGATGAGGTTCTTTCTGTATCGGTTTCTACTGGACGGTATGACTTAATGATTGAAATCCTGGTTGAATCAAACCAGGGTTTAGTTAAATTTATTACCGAAAAACTATCTTTAATTCAAGGATTAAGGGATACTGAAACCTTTGTAATGCTTAAAACTTATGGAAAATTTGTTTAAATAAGAATAAGCCCATATTGAAATAACAGTGATGCTGAATCCTGACTTAACCAAAAGTCAGGATCAATATTATATTTCTCCCCAATTAAATCCACATCTTTTAGTGTTAATTTTTCACAATTACAAATTTCTGATTTCTCAATAATTTCTAGTATAAACTCTTTTTCGTTCTGTGGTACTCTTAACTCTTCCTGGCTACTATTATCATATAAAAATATAGAATCTTTACCTGATTTTATATTTTCTCCAAGCCATATAAATTGGGTATTATTGGAAAGTTCAATTTCATTGTTTTTTAGTAAATCTACTATATGATTTCTTTTAATTGTTGTTTTTGGTATTTTAAAGTTAAACCAACTTTGTAAAGGTTCATTAAAACCAAATCCCCTCATGTAGTTATATAAAGAGGTAGTTAATCCTTTAGAGAATTTAGATTGGTCAGGTGTGTTAGTTCTAAAATCAAGGTCATTTTGTGCAAATCCTTCAAAATTTGGACCTGTAATTTCGACATTAAACTCTAAAGGGTTTTTACCTACAGGACTATGAGCGGTTAATGCAAATTGGTGCCAATAGGCTGATTGTATTAAACCTTCTTTGAATAGTTGCCTTACAATTTCCAATGCATCAACTGTTTCACTCTCACTCTGTGTTGGAAATCCATACATTAAATAGGCATGAACCATGATATTCGCTTTTCCTAAGGCTGCAGTTACATTTGTTACTTGATCTACGGTTACTCCTTTATCCATAAATTTAAGTAAACGGTCTGATGCAACTTCTACGCCACCAGAGACTCCTATACAACCACTTTTTGCCATGAGTCTCCCTAAACCTAAATTAAAGGAATTCTCAAAACGTATATTAGTCCACCATGTTATTGTTATTTTTCTTCTTAATAACTCAAGAGATAGCTCTTTTAAAAGAGCAGGAGGTGCTGCTTCATCTACAAAATGAAAACCGCTTTGCCCTGTTTGTTCTATCATCTTTTCAATTTTATCCACAATTACTTTTGGTGTTGATTTGTTAAAATCCTTTATATAGGGTAAAGATGTATCGCAAAAAGCACAACGTTTCCAGTAACAACCGTGAGCTAGTGTTAATTTATTCCATCGTCCTCTATTCCATAGGCTATGCATTGGATTTAAACTATCAAGGAGTGATATATATTTTGTTAAATCAAGTCCAGAATAGTCCGGGGCTGGGAGTTCGTCTAAATTATAATCTTTTATACTATTGTTTATTTCTAATTTAACAACACCATCCTTTAGAATGTATGTCCTGTGTAGATTATCTATTCCTGATATTAAACTCTCAATAAGAAGCTCAAATGGTTTCTCCCCATCGTCTAGAATTATATAATCAACATAATTAAAAATTTTAGGCGTTTCTAAATTTCTAAGCTCTGTATTTACCCAACCTCCACCAATTACAATCTTTATATCTGGATAGTGGATTTTTATATAACTTGAAATTTTTAGGGCAGGAATTAAATTCCCGGGGAAAGGAATAGTTACTCCAATTAAATTGTAATTATCTTCTTTAAGTAGTATTTCTAATTCTGAAGTTATTAGTTCTGTAATAATTGTTTCATCTTTGTTTAGTTCGTTTTCAATAATTGAAAAATTACTTGGGGAGAGAGCCAATCTTTCGCTATATCTACTAAACCCAAAATTTGGATCTATATTAGCCTGGATATAATCTCCAATATCGTTTAAATAAAGTGTTGCAAGATATTTTCCACGATCTTCGGTCTCGAAATTTGAAAAATTATCTTCGTCTATAGAGTCAAATCGGTCTGATTGTGGAAGATAATCACCTTTGATTATCCGGTTTGCCAGGGTAGGATCCTCTCCGCGTAAAAATTTCATTACAGGATCTATAGTTCTAATGTATGAATCTTTTAACGCTCCTATTCTACCTGCTGATTTAACTTCGAATATTTTGGTTAGACCTTTAGCAGAGAAGAGACTATGTATAACATTAATCCCTAAATCTCTTTGTGTCGTTTTGTAACCTTTTTCTTTTAAAAATCCATTGAGGTAGGACATTGCTGGGTAAGGTGTATTTAGTTGGGAAAAAGGGGGTGTTATTAATAGTGTATTCACTTAAATCCCGTTAACATTAAGCATTCTAACCTGCCTTTCAGCTTTTTCTTTTGTCATACCATCTAAGTCCTCAACAATTAAAACATACCCTCCAAAATCTCCTTTCCAGCTATAAAAAAGAAAGTCGATTAATGGATTAGGAATATTTATAGGATTATCTCCTGTTGAAAATTCTAAATATTCGTTATATGAAGGCATTATAATTCTTTTATTTTTTTCTGTAATTTCATCACCCACAAAGTTTAGTAC
>JAFGYD010000085.1 GCA_016936295.1 Spirochaetales bacterium
ACCAATTAATGCTGAAATTAATATCTTATACGTAAGATTTCCCAGAATTTTAGGGGCTGGACTTGCAGGGATGGGGTTATCTTTGTCAGGTATAATTTTCCAAAGTATATTAAAAAACCCAATGGCAGAACCCTATACTCTTGGAGTTTCATCTGGTGCGGCTTTAGGTGCTGCCCTATCCATAATTCTACCGGTATCAATCCCATTACTGCCTGTAATATACAAGACACCTCTTTTTGCATTAACAGGAGCAGTATTATCTGCAATTTCTGTTATATTTATTTCTGGAAATAGTAACAATACTAATAAATTAATTTTATTTGGAATTTCATTTAATTTCTTTCTTTCTGCTCTACTCACTTTAGCAATTAGTTTTAACAGACAAAAAAGTAGTGATATAATTTTTTGGACATTAGGTAGCTTTACAACTATGAATTATTTTAAAATAATTTTAATTTTATTGTTTTTAATTATAGCTATTGTTATTTCACTAATATTAGCAAAGGAATTAAACCTTTTTACACTTGGAGAAACTACTGCTAAAACTTTGGGATTAAATATCAAAAAATATAGAATTATACTTTTAGCAACAGCATCAATTCTAACTGGGATTATTGTTGCTTTTTCTGGAATAATTGGATTTGTTGGATTAATAATACCTCACCTTATAAGAATTTATACAGGTTCAGAAAACAAAAGGGTTATCTCAATAGCTGTTCCTATTGGTGGAATATTCCTAATTATTTGCGATACAATTGCAAGAGTAGTTATAGAAAATGAGCTACCTGTAGGAGCTATAACATCCTTAGTTGGTGCCCCATTATTTATTTATTTGCTAAGAAAAGGGCGTTCATCATGGGGATAGAAGTAAATAATCTATGTTTTAGTTACGGAAATAATCTAATCCTTAAAAATGTAACAACAAATTTTAAAAGTGGTAAAATTACTATAATTGCCGGTCCAAATGGTTCTGGTAAAACAACACTTGTTAAATTATTTACTGGAGTAAATAGTCCACAAAAAAATATCATAAAAATTAATGGTGTTGATATTACAAGTTTAAGTGTCAAAGAGAGATCTAAATTAGTTGGTTACGTTTCACAGCAAAATTTTACTGATTTTGATTTTACAGTAGAAGAGATTGTAGAAATGGGTAGATACCCATATAAGGATAGTTGGAATAGAGAATCAGATAGATTAATAGTTACTAAAGCTTTAATAATGACAGATACATTTACTTTAAAAAATAGAATGATTTCAACTTTAAGTGGTGGTGAATTGCAAAGAGTAATCCTGGCAAGAGCGCTGGCTGTTGAACCAAGATTTTTAGTACTAGATGAACCTGCATCAAACCTGGATATACTACATAACAAAGAGATGATGGACTTATTAACTAACCTTACTAAGGATTTGAATTTGACAACAATAATTGTTTTACACGACCTAGATACAATCTTAAAATATGGGAATGAAATACGTTTTTTTAAAAATGGAGTTTTAAAAATTGCAGGAGATATAAATAGTTGTTTTACCCCAGAAAATATATATGAAATTTATGGAGTAAGATCAGAATTAATTACAGATTCTTTAGGTCAGAAACATATAGTAATTATTAAATAGATAATTTATTTTCACTAACAACATTATAAAAAGATTTTAATTCATCACCTTCCAGTGTTCTTCCTGGTGGAATTTTTATACTAGCAGGATTAACAAATTGTCCATTGTAACGGGTTTCATAGTGTAAATGTGGACCTGTTGATGCGCCAGTTGATCCAACATAACCAATAACCTGACCCTGAGTAACTCTAACTCCAGGTGCCATTCCCTTTGCAAATGAAACCATATGTCCATAAAGTGTTTCATAACCGTTAGGATGTTTAATTTTTATATGAATTCCATATCCAACATCAGAAATAATAGCTGCAGTGATAACTCCATCTCCAGAAGCATAAATAGGTGTACCCTGTTTAACCGCAAAATCTGTCCCTCTATGAAAAGCAGTATAGCCTTCAATAGGATGAACTCTCATTCCAAATGTAGATGAGATATATGCACCATTAACTGGTGTTTTAAGTAGTGCTTTTCTTGCAGACTTACCATCTTCGTTGTAATAGTCAGTTTTACCATCAGAAGTTGTAAATCTATAAATAGGAAATCTTCTATCATCAACTGTTAATATTGAAGCTAATATATTTCCATGTTTAACAAATTTACCCAAGTCATCTAAATAATTCTCATAAATAATTTCAAATTTAGCACCCTTATGTATATCCCTCTGGAAATCTATATCAAAGGAGTATAATTGAATTAAATTCATAATAATGTTTGGACTAATACCAGAATCAATGGCAGATTGATATAAAGTTTCATCAATTACACCTTTTCCGTGAAATATGCTCGTTTTGTATGTTTTATTTATAATTTTAGCATCATAGAAACCGTCACTATCTTTATTAACAACTATACTTTTATCAAAATCCAGATCTATTTCATAACCTAAAAAATCATTTTTTGTTAACCAATCATAATTGATAGTAATTTTTGTTCCAGCTTTTAAATCCCTTGGATCAAAAATTTTCTTCAATGCCCTTGATGAGCTTATTACATCAGATTCATTTATATCTTCTTTTAAAAGTAGAGAATCTATTGAGTATCCAGATTCAACTTTTATCTGTTTATTATATTTATCAGGTTCTACAAATGTATTAACAACTGTATCTTCTAATGAGATTCTATTTATATTTGGTAGATTAAAACTATTCATTAAATATTTTCGATTACCATACATATTTATACAAATTACAGATAAAATTATTACTATATATATTCCAAATTTCTTACTACTTGAATTAAAAATTACACTACTCATATAAACCTTTTCGGATAAAATTTAGTTTAACTGTATATTGATTGTAATTTTATACTTAACTCTATTGAACTATCAATGTAAAAAGAATAAAATAATATCCAATATATCTTTATTTTAAGGAAAACAAACATGTCTAGTAAAATTTTTGACAAAGTAAAGCCAGGTGTTATATTTGGTGAAGACGTAAAAGAAGTATTTAGAATTGCTAAAGAGAATAAGTTTGCTCTTCCTGCAGTTAACTGTGTTGGTTCTGATTCAATTAATGGTGCATTAGAGGCAGCACAAAAAGCTAATTCACCTATTATCATTCAGTTCTCAAATGGTGGTGCTGTTTTTAATGCTGGTAAAGGATTAAAAATGGAAGGTCAAGGAGCTGCTATTTTAGGAGCTATTGACGGAGCAGAACATGTTCATAGATTAGCTGAAGCTTATGGTGTAATTGTTATTCTACATACAGACCATGCAGCTAAAAAATTATTACCATGGATTGACGGACTACTAGATGCAGGTGAAGAGTTCTACAAAAAAAATGGTAAGCCTTTATTTACTTCACACATGTTAGATCTTTCTGAAGAATCTTTAGAAGAAAACATGGAAATTTCTAAAAAATACTTAGCTAGAATGGCTAAAATGGGTATGACTTTAGAGATTGAATTAGGAATTACTGGTGGTGAAGAAGATGGTGTAGACAACTCTCATGTTGCTAAAGAAAATCTTTATACTAAACCTGAAGAAGTAAATTATGCTTACGAGCAATTAAGTTCAGTTTCTCCAAACTTTACAATTGCTGCTTCTTTTGGAAATGTACACGGAGTATATAAACCAGGAAATGTTGTTTTAACTCCATCTATTTTAGATGCATCACAAAAGTATATCCAGGAAAAACATAAAACTGCAGAAAAACCAGTTAACTTTGTTTTCCATGGTGGATCAGGTTCAGAACCAGAAAAAATTGCAGAAGCAATTAGCTACGGTGCAATTAAAATGAACATTGATACAGATACACAATGGGCATCATGGGAAGGTGTTTTAAACTTCTACAAAGAGAAAGAAGGATACCTACAAGGACAAATTGGAAACCCAGATGGTGAAGATTCTCCTAACAAAAAATACTATGATCCAAGAGTTTGGTTAAGAAAAGCTCAAGAAGGTTTTGTAAACAGACTTTTACAAGCTTATAAAGATCTTAACTCTTTAAATAGAAACTAATTCTATTAGATTCAAAAAAAGACCCTAACGGGTCTTTTTTTTACTTTTTAGATTTGCTATAAGCCAATTCTGCAATTACTAAAGCACCTAACATATTAGCACTTTGACCACTTTCATCTATAACTGATGGACGAATATAATTATATATTCCCATTGAACCTAAACTTTTTTGACAACTAGGACCAAAATATGGTAAAGCATAACTCGGTTTACCACCTAAACAAAGTGGAATCCCAGGCTTCATTCCATCCTTAATACTTTTTGATATTAATGTTTGAGCAGCTATTGCTAATATTTCACCATAAAGTTTATCGGTTTTTAAAGCTACATTTACTCCCATACTCGAAAGTTTACTTATATGTGCCCCTGCAACAGATGGGTCATGCATCTGTGCGACTTCATGTATATCTAAAAATCTTTCATAAAATGTATCATCACCTACTACGGCTCTAAATAATCTACATCGACCAGGTCCTGAAAGAATAGTTTCAGCTCTTAATGATGAAGAATCATTATTTGGACCTATTAAAACAGAATCCGGAAGGGATTCATCTTCTAGTAAAATTTTTTCAAAATAATCGTAGGAAACACCAAGTTTATAAAATAATGTTTTTAATTTAAGCTTATCTAAAGCAATTGAGTAACCTGGTTCATTTGAACAGTGAAGAGAACTATCCTCCCCATCCCAATCATATGAAGGGTACATAATATCACCGTCTTTTGATATCCAAACACCTCCCCAGCCTCCTCCAAAGACCCAGTAACATAGTTCCATTTTTAGAACACTCCACTCTGCTAAACCTCCAGCATCCGCATCGTTTTCAATTTTTGAAGGAACACCAAAATGGTCAGATAGTGCTTTCCGAATATTATATCCGTTAAATTGTGGTTGATTTTTAAAAAGAATAAATGCTCCATCGGTAGCGAGAATACCTGCACAACAAATACCTATAGATAGTAAATTTGCTCTATCTAAATTTGCTAAATCTATATTTTCATTAATTTTATTAATTAATGCTTTAGCAAATTCATCACCATGACTACCGTATTCACTTTTCGATAGCATCATTTCACGTAAAAGTTCTTTTCTATCAGAATAGATGCCCATTTTAGCACCTGCTCCAGCTCCTATATCCAAAGCTATATAATACTGTATATTTTCCATATCTAAATATTAACAGAAATCAATAAAACAATACAGTTGCCTTAATGCCTTCCTCAATAATATAATGTACAAATTATTGGAGGTATAATAATGGAAAAGTTCTTTAAAATTAAAGAGCATAACACAACAGTAAGAACAGAAATTCTTGCTGGTATTACAACATTTATGACTATGGCGTATATTCTGGCTGTAAATCCAGGTATTCTATCCGCAACAGGTATGGATGCAAATGCTGTATTTTTAGCAACTGCAATCTCTGCTGGTATTGCTACAATGGTTATGGCACTTGTGGCAAACCTTCCTTTTGCATTAGCACCAGGAATGGGTTTGAATGCACTTTTTGCTTTTACTGTTGTACTAGGAATGGGTTACTCATGGCAAATGGCTTTAGCTGCTGTATTTATTGAGGGTATAATATTTATTGTTTTAACTTTCTTAAATGTTAGAGAGGCTATAATTAATTGTATTCCTACTGGGGTAAAAAAAGCGGTATCTGTAGGTATTGGTCTTTTTATTGCTTTTATTGGTTTATACAATGGAGGATCAGGAATAGTTCAATTAGGGGATGCATATTCAGTACCTTTAAAACTTGGAAAATTCTCTGCAAATTCACCTGCATTACTAATAGTAATTGGTCTAATTGTAATTTCAGTTCTATTAATTTTAAAAGTTCATGGTGCTTTATTAATTGGTATTTTAGTATCAACATTAATAGCACTTCCTATGGGAATTACACACCTGCCAGAAAATTGGTCATTAAATTTTAATTTATCTGAAATTGCATTTAAATTTGATTTTAGTAAAATTTTCTCTTTAGATATGTTAATTATTCTTTTTACATTCTTATTTGTAGATATGTTTGATACAGTTGGGACATTAATTGGTGTTTCAACAAAAGCAGGAATGTTAACTAATGAAGGAAAAGTTCCAAATGCAAAACAAGCTTTATTAGCCGATGCTATTGGAACAACAGTTGGTGCATGTCTGGGAACAAGTACAGTTACAACTTATGTTGAATCTGCATCTGGTGTATCTGAAGGTGGTAGAACAGGATTAACTGCATTTACAACTTCAATACTATTTTTCTTAGCAATATTTTTATCACCAATATTTTTAATGATACCTAGTGCAGCAACTGCACCAGCACTTATTATTGTTGGAGTATTCATGATGTCACCAGTAAAAGAAATTAAGTGGGATGACTATCTTGAAGCAATACCTGCATTTTTTACTATTATAATGATGCCATTAACATATTCAATTGCAGAAGGAATTGCATTTGGTATGACATCTTATGTTTTACTACACCTATTAACTGGAAAATTTAAGGATGTTAAAGTTTTATCTTATATAGTAACAGCATTTTTTATTTTGGATTTTGTTTTAAAATCTGTTTAATAATTGGGGAGTAAAACTCCCCTTATTCTACTATTTCCGGTATTATTTCAGGATCAAAAACGACTAAATCTATACTTTCTGGAATAATTTCAGGATTCTTAACTAACTTATCACTAAATTTACTTATTAACTCTCTTATATATTTATTAATATATCTGTCGTAATTATAAAAAGGTGCTAATGTAATCGCCCCTTCTTTTAATCCATAAATTCTATTTACACCATTAACTTCTATACCAGAAATTATATCTTTTGTTATTAAATAACTAGCTATTGAAATATTTTTTACAACAGAGGTGAGTATATTATTACTACTAATTGATAGGTCTTTATTCGCACCAATAATTAATATTTTATTTTCTTCACAAGCTTTAAATACACCTACATCAGAATCACCTGCTACAGTTAAAATAATATCAACACCTTTTTGCTTTAATTCTAAAACTGCTTCTTCACCTTTTTCTTGATTATTTAAAGTATTTATATTTAAAGTTATAATTTCGCACGATGGATTAACTTCTTTAATACCTGCAAAAAAACCTAATTCGTATCTTTTATAATCTTCCTTATTACTACCAAGGATTATACCTATTCTATTTATATTATTTAAATATTCATGTATTTTAAAATATTTATATGTTAAGGTTCCAGATAATAGACCAGCTAAGTATGAACCATCCTGTTCTCTAAATGTAGC
>JAFGYD010000086.1 GCA_016936295.1 Spirochaetales bacterium
AGTGTATGATATAATGGTATATCAAGATGAATTAAAACTGTAAGCGATGTAACCAGAATTCTGTTCGCTATGTATAATACAATACAATTAAATTTTGATTACATTAAAATTCCTAAGAATTTTATAAAAAATAATGAAAATATAAATCTTTAAATTGAAAAATTGAATAAATTAGTATATAATTGAATAAAAATGAATACATATGGAGTTCTATTATGTCAAAAACTGTAACAATGAGAATAGACGATAACACATACAATTTGATTAAAAATGCTGCAGAAGGTGAAAGAAGATCTATATCTAATTTCATTGAATATGCAACGATGGCTTATTTAGCGGAAGAAAGTTTTATCTCAGATCCAGAAATGGATGAAATTCTTAGTGATAAAGATTTAATGTCTAATTTGAAACAAGGTAATATAGATATAGAATTAGGGAATTATAGAATAATTGGATAATTTTAAAATAGCTGAAACCGACAGTTTTGTAAAAAAAATTAATGAATCTGAATTTAAGAAACTTTATAAAAAGATTCAAAATTATGTCTATCCAATGCTGAAACGAAATCCATATTTTGGCCCAAATATTAAAAGGTTAAAAGGAGAATTTTCAGATTTTTATAGATATAGAATTGGCGATTATAGGCTTTTTTATAAAATAGAAAATGATAAAATACTAATATTTATTGTAGATATAAAGCACAGAAAAGATGCTTATGATTAATAGAGCTCAGAATGGATTTCTAAATAAAAACAAAATAGAAATGAATGAGATAAAGCTTAGAGATATAAATATTAATGATGACCAAGAATTATTTGAAATATATTCTGATCCTAAAGTGTGCGAATATTTTGATTTTAAAGCTTATACAAATTTGAAAGAAGCACAAGATCAAATCTTAAAATGGGAAAATTTAAAAGAAGAAAAAAAGCAGATTAGATATGGAATTGATTTAAATAATAAATTAATAGGAACCTGTGGAATTTATTCTATATATTGGCATCAGGAAAGAGCATCACTTGGCTACGATCTAAATAGTAATTACTGGAATAAAGGAATAATGACAAAATCAATTATTCAATTACTTAAAAAAATTAAAAAAGAATATAATTTACATAGAATTCAAGCTACTGTTCTTGAAGGAAATACTAACTCAAAGAAAGTATTGCATAAAATAGGATTTGAAAAAGAGGGAATTTTAAGAGATTATGAGAAATGGCAAGGCCATTTTGTAAATTTAGAAATATATTCAAAAATACTTAGAAGTAAATGAATTTAATTATAATTGAATAATTATTAGAATGATATTTAACAAACTTTTGAACTTGACCGGATGTTTTGTCATGCTATTTGCCAAGGAAGCAAATAGCACGCCAATCCCTACGTGCTCGATTTCGCCACTCAAAACGACGTTATATTTATTGAAATTTATGTGAAAATGTAATACAATATGTCATACGAGGTGTAAGTATGACAACCATAAGATTAAATGAGGATCTAAATAATAAATTATCAACCCTTATTGAAATTGAAAAATCAACAAAAACTGAAATAATAAAAAAAGCACTAACTGAATATTATGAGCATCATGTAAATGAAAAATCTCCATATGAATTAGGAATGGAATTATTTGGAAGATATGGAAATGATGAAAATTTATCTACAAATTATAAATCCAAATTAAAAAGGAAATTACATGAAAAACATACTCATTGATGCAGGTCCATTAATTGCTTTATTTAATAGAAATGATAAATATCACAATAAAATAAAAGATTTCTTAAAAACATTCTCTGGAAAATTAATAACAACTTGGCCAGTAATAACTGAAGTATCCCATATGTTGGATTTTAATATACAAACTCAAATAGACTTCTTAACTTGGATAAATTTGGGAGCTGTTAATATTGAAAATATAGATAATAATGATATCACTAGAATTATTGAATTATCAAAAAAATACTCAGATGTACCTATGGATTTAGCAGATGGGTCATTGGTTGCATTATCAGAAAAAATAAATATAAAAGAGATTATAACTATAGATTCAGATTACTATATTTATAGAACAATAAATAAAGAAATGTTAGAAAATATTTTCGATTATAGATAAGGACAATATGAAAGAAGAATGCATATATGGATTTAAAAATAGAAAAATTAAAGTTTATATAGAACGCAATTTTGATAATGAAAATGTTTATATTTTTTATCCAGGTTTAAACTATGGATATAATAGTCCACTATTTTATTACTTAGTTAAAAAACTGATAGAAAAACAGCAGAATTTTATTTTTTTTGATATGGACTGGAAACATCTTGGAGATAATGCAGAAATGACTTTTGAAGAAATTTATCCTCATTTAATAAATGAAATAAGCATTTCTTTCGATTTTGCTAATAGTAATTTTAAAAATTGTAAATTTACTATGATTGGAAAGTCTCTTGGTTCTATTGCGCTTGAATATTGTAAAAGTAATGATATGGATAAAAAAATTTATAAATATATGTGGCTAACTCCTTTTAAAAATACTAAAAATCTAAGAGAAATAAACTTAATAAAAAATAAAGATTACATATATGTTGGAGATGCGGATTCATTCTATGATGAAAAAGTCTATAAAGACATAGGAGCTAAATCAAATACAAGAATATATTCTGGATTAGACCACTCTTTTAATTATAAAAATGACATCTTAGATAGTATAATTACTCTTAAAGATGTACTAAATAATATACTTATAGATATAGAGTAATAGATATACTCCCCCCTGACTTACTTTATTCTTTATTTTTTTAAGTCTTTGATAATCTTTGACAGATTTAATAGTAAAACGTTGCTGGTTACGTCTAATTTCAAACAAAGGCTGCAGAAATGCTTTTCCGCTCCAAACACATATCAATACTCGATCGGAATAGAAATAACTCTGTACTGGGTTCTGTCACATTCAAAAAGTTGAACTCGTAATAATGGTTCAGTTACTAACCGTATTCAGGATGGTGCGGAACCAGCAAGTATCAATATTTATCTGTATATATAAAAGATCCTAAGCACATGTCTAATCAAAGTCAAAGTAATCAAACCTATCTAATAAATACACCATAAGAAGGTTAATTGAACTTTATAGTTCCATATAATTAAAATCTTCATGAACTAGAGATAGGTATAAAGTTACAGTTATATGCATCGCTCATGTGCTCCGCCGAATTTCATACTATAAAAAACCTCATAATCAAATGGTATCCTCCTTTTTAAAATGTAATATGTATACTAATATAAATATGTGTAGAACTACTTGAAATAATAAGCTAAGAGTATCAGACTTTAAGAAGGATTAAATATGAATAAATTATTAAAAAATCTATTTCTTATCACTTCTTTTATCTTTTCTGTATATATTTCATCAGTTGAAATTAAAAAATTAAATATAAGTTTGGATTATCCTTGGGGTATGACCTGGCTCGATTCAACAACGATGTTAATAACTCAAAAAGATGGAAAATTATTCCTGGTAAATACTGATAAAGAAACAAAAATTGAAATTGAACATAAAATCCCATCTGTACAAGTTGGTCAGGGGGGACTATTAGATGTTACAAGTGAGAATAATGAAATTTGGCTTACCTGTACAATTAGAAAAAAAGAAAAATTTACAACTGCTGTATATTATGCAAAGTTAGAAGGGAACAAATTAATAAATTTAGAATTAATATATGTAGTTGAACCATATTCTTTAAATACTATTCATTTTGGATCTCGTATAGAAATAAAAGATGATTTTATTTATATAACCATTGGAGAGAGAGGAGAAGGAATACTTGCTCAAGATGGAAGTAATTCAATTGGTTCTGTAATAAAAATTAAAAAAGACGGAACAATTATTAATAACGATATTAATAATGAACACAACGATTGGCTTCCAGAACTATTTCAAATTGGTGTTAGAAACCCTCAAGGAATAACTACAGATCCATTAACAGGTAGAATATATATATCAAATCACGGACCTATGGGTGGAGATTTTATTGGACCAGTAATATATGGAACAAATTACGGATGGAATAAAGTAGCCTGGGGAGGATTAAATTATAATGGTACAAAAATAGGTGATGGTAATGCTTGGGAACCTGGATTTTTAAAACCATCACATGTTTGGATTCCTTCAATTGGGATAGGTGGAATTAAGTTTTATAGTGGGAAAGTATTTCCTGAATGGAATAATCAATTATTAGTAGCTTCTTTAAAATTTAAATATTTATCAGTTTTGTATAGAGAAGAAAACAATTTTATTAAAGAAGAAATAATCCTTAGAGATAAGATAGGAAGAATTAGAGATATAGACGTAAACCAGAATGGTGAGATATACTTAATTGCAGATGAAAAGAACACATTTCTATACAAATTAGTACCATAAAAAAAGAAACATTTTACTAGTAATAGAATTAAATTGAGAGCATTTAAAATTAATGATTTAGAAGATTTATATGAGATCACAAGTGACCATGAAGTTACTGAGTTCTTAACTTGGGAAACTCATAAAAATATTGAACAAACAAAAGAATCTATAGAGAAGAGATTCATACCAAATGTAAACATGTTTGCAATTGAATTATTAAATGAAAAAAAGTGTATTGGTTGTATAGATTTTAGGGTAGATTCTGAGCATGATAAAGCCGGATTTGGATATATGCTTAATAGAAAATATTGGAATAATGGTTATATGACAGAGACATTAGAATTAACAATAAAAGTTCTTTTTGAAAAATATAAAGTAAATCGAATTGAATCTACGTACTATGTTGGAAATGAAGCATCAGGTGTTGTTATGAAAAAATGTGGAATGAATTATGAAGGAACATCTCCTCAACAATTAAAAATTAAAGGGAAATATGTTGATGTTGTTCAGTATGGAATTCTTGCAAGAGATTATTTTAAAGAGTTAAATGATTAAAAAAGTATCCATTTTTATAATAGTATTTTTCATTTGTTTAACTTCATTAGTTTCAAAAGAATTAGAAAGCAATAAGAATCAATGGGTTGTAACATCTCCAAATCTATCTTCACTTCTTGTATCAAAAAATGATTTCAAAAATATACTTACTTTAGATTCACAATACGGAAGTCATAGAAAAGGTATTGGTTTTAATAACGTTGCAATTAACTACAGAAATCTACCCTTTTCATCTGATTACCTGGGGTTTTCTGGCAGAATTGGGTATAAACATTATGAAAGCGATTTTGGAATACCAGGTTCTACAGATATATTAGAATCTCATGTTAAAATTCTATATTCAATTGGAAATAAAAATATCTTTTATTCTAAATATCCCGAAATATTTGGATATGGAAGACATACATTTAGTATTGGGTATAATGGTTACTTAACTACAGATTCAACCAGCCAAGTTGTAGGTCAGATAGATTATACTTATGCAAATAATAAATTTGCATATGTTTTTAACTACATGAATGATACCATTTTTGTCTATCCATCTGATAAATACCGTACAGCTGCAGTAAAACTTACACAATATAGAGTAGTTAATAATAATTTAATTGGTATAAGTGCAGGATTCTCTATATGGGCCGGAGAAAGAATATTTAATTTAGAAGATATTTGGAATAATGGAAATATAAATATACCAGATGAAGTTCATAGAGGTGAAACTGTAACACTATATAATGGTAAAGATTACGCAACAAATATTGTTTATGCGTCAATATCGTTTAATAATTTATCTATTTCATTTGGTTATGATTCAAATATTTTTAGGCAAGCAATCCATAACAATATTCATTACTTAATTAATGATGGTAATTTACCTGATAATAATAGGGCCGATAAAATATATTTTGAAGTTAAAATAGGCTTACCAGATCTAATGTTCTAATACAAGGCTACATAATTTTTATGGATATTTCATTTTGACACAAATAACATACCAAAATAATAATGTAATGGAGCAAAATGCTACAATAATTTATTGTTAAATTTTGTAATGTTTCTTTTAAACTCATTATAAGAAAAAGATAGTATAAAACACATTTAAAAATTACTTTTAGACAGTTTCAAGTTGGCACACTCTTTGCAATTATATTTTTGAAAATTAGATTTTGGAGGTGCTGAAATGGCAATTGTTAAATGGAAAAAAGCAAACTACGATCCTTGGGATGACATGAGAAGTTTACAAAGAAGTATTAATGATCTCTTTAATCTTGATCATTATTCACCAACTGCAGGTTTATTTGATAGAAACATGTCACCTGCTGTAGATGTTGTAGAAGGGGAATCAAACTTTACAGTAACAGTAGAATTACCTGGAATTGATAAAGAAGATATTGATATATCCTTTGCAGCAGATGTTCTTACCATCAAAGGACACAAAAAAGAAGAGAACGAGGAGAAAAAAGGGAAATTTTACAAGAAAGAGATAGTTTCTGGTTCATTCCAAAGAACTTTATCTTTCCCTAATTCAGTTGATGGAGAAAAAATTAGTGCTGAATTGAAAGATGGATTATTAAGGTTGACTCTTCCTAAAAAAGAAGAGGCAAAAACTAAAACAATAACTGTTAATGTTAAATAATAGGGAGGGCATTATGAGAGATAAATGTTTAGCTAATCATGATATTTATGTAGATAAAGAAAAAGTTGAACTTACCCTTGAAATGCCTGGGATTAATAAGGACAACTTGGATATTAAAATAGATAAAGACACACTAATTATTGATGCAAAAAGAGGCATAAAAGAAGCTACAGGCGAATACAGGATTAGAGAAATCGATGATAGAGACTATCATCATGAATTCACTATAGACGACACTATAGATAGAGATAAAGTTGATGCTGTTGCAAATAATGGTGTGGTAACAATAACTTTAGGAATTAAGGAATCCAAAAAACCTAGAAAAATTGAAGTTATTGGGAAATAAGTAATCTCATATAAGGCCGGTCATCCGGCCTTATGGGGTATTTTCTTACTATTTAAAAAAAACCTGAATTCCCATTGCCTTTTCATTCAAAAGTTCACTGGACTTTGTTTTTCTTTTTCTTTTAAGGTTTACAAGAATATATATTAAAGATGAAAGCCTTATTAAAATCAGTTTATCTAATAGCGTATATTCAGGCCTTGTTCTTATAGCTAATTTAAATATTGTTTTTATTACCCATTTTCTTGGCTGAACAAGAGAAAAGTCTATAAGTATATGAAACCCATAAGGGTACTTTATTTTGTATTCTTTTGATAATTCGACAATTTTATCCTGTATTTTCAAGTTCCATTTCCCTAAATAATACTCCCTACCATGGGCAATAATATTAAAGGTATCGTACATATAGTCGAATTGTTCTGTATCTATTCCAATATTATATGCATATTCTTTTAATTTCCTGATTTTAGATAGTGCTCTATACCCATCAATAATTGCTTCCTTTCTCTCCAAAACAAGGGATTTTAATATTCTTCTAAGGGAATGGCTTATAATTATATTATCCCAAACATTCCACAATAAAGTAGGAATCCTGCTTCTTCTAAAATAAAGTCGTTTTGAGGATATTTCTGGAATATACCAAAGTTCTCTTATAATTTTTTGTGATAGTTTTAGAAGCTTATATAATGTTTGTCCATTTCCAACTCCCAGGTTTTCATCTGCAAAATTATAGACAGCCTGTTTTGAATCAAATTCTCCTTTAAAAATTTGCGGTATGATATAGGTGTTTATTTCTGTCCAAATAGATGAGTCTTGGCTAAATGTTAATTTGGTGAAGTGTGACCACCCACCTGTTTGGCACCAGGTTGAAAGGCCAATTAGATTATTAGCCTTTTGTAAATATCTGTATATTTTTTCATAATCGGATCCTATATAACTTGGAAATTCTCCAAATCCCTCATACTCTCTCCTGCTTTGAAGTTCTATAATTTTTTGAATAGAGCCATAATAAAAAAGGGGATTAAGGTTTAAATACCTGAAAAAATCACTCTCTCCATATTTAAGGGAAAGAATAAGACTCTCACTCTCTATATTTTTAAAAACTTTATCCACTGTATCTTTATTCCACATAAGATCTCCAATAGAGTAAGCTCCAAGAGTCCATGATCTAATTATCATATGCTTTTCTCTATCTTCAAATAATGGGAGGAGGTATCTAATTAAAGTTCTACATTGCTTAGGAGTCTTAATAAAAAGGGATGAAATAAAATCACCTTCTACATCGACACCATCTGACTCCCCAAGTCTAAAAATTACACCATCAACTTCGGGGAATTCATTAAAAAGTTGTCTAATGGCAAGTTTTAAAAGAAATGATGTAGCCTTATTCTTATTTCTTTTGCCAATAAAATTCTTAATATCATTATTATAGAACATAATATCTGTAGTTATATAAATTTTAATATTATTATTTTTAACTAGTTTAAAAATTTCTCTATAGAGATCTATATAGGATTCTAATTTTTTTTTGATTTTAATTGAATAGAAATTAAAGATTACCATTCTACATAGTTCATCTATAGTTATAGCATTATAACCTAAATTTTTGACCTTAACTAGATATGATTCAAATGCATTTAAAATTGTATCCTTATATTCAGGTTTAAGAAGATTATTTTCTTCCAAAAAATTAAAAGGAACTTTAGACCAATTGTATTCCATATTTTTTTCAAGTGGCGAAAAAAAAGGGGAGAGACTATCAATAATAAAAAGATTTATATCCATGATCCAAGTCTAAAAATTTTATATTAGATTTGTGTTAAAAAAAAAAAATTTTTTAATTTAAACGAAAAACTAACATTGTGTTATTAATATAAGGATATGCTAATTATAAATAAGTTTATGTATGCTGTTAGAGGTTTATATAGCGCGTTCAAAATGGAAAAAAGTTTTATTCTCCATTTTGCTATAGAAATTCCATGTATAATTCTTGGATTTATTTTGAAAATCAATTCTACAGAGTGGCTAATTCTCTTATTAACCATATCATCCCTTTTAACAGCAGAGTTATTTAATACTTCAATCGAATTTCTTGCAAAGTCAAATAATAGAAAGTATAACGAGTTAGTCGAGATTCTTCTGAATATTAGTTCAGGGGCTGTTTTAGTATCAATAATATTTGGGGTTGTTATTGGAATTATTATTTTTAGCCCCTATTTTTAATATAAACTACTAAATTGTTAATGAAATAAAAAAATGCTATCATATCTTTAGGGAGATTTTATGAAATCTAAGAAAAAATTGTACCTAAAGTTATTTGTATCTACTTTTTATATTAGTGCTTTTACATTTGGGGGAGGGTATGTTATTGTCCCTCTTATGAAAAAAAAGTTTGTTGATGACTTAGAATGGATAAAAGAAGACGAAATAATAAATCTTACAACCATTGCTCAATCCTCTCCTGGAGCCATAGCTGTAAATGCATCTATACTATTAGGATATCAGATTGCGGGATTAGCAGGCGCATTAATAACTATATTAGGAACTATCCTTCCACCATTTATTATCCTATCTGCTATATCTTTTTTTTACAAAGCATTTAGGGATAATATTGTTGTTAGTTTGCTTTTAAAAGGTATGCAAGCTGGAATAGCAGCCGTTATTATTAATGTTGTATTAGATCTTGGAAAGAATATCTTTAAAGAAAAAAGCATTTTGTCTGTAATTATTATGGTTCTTTCATTTATAGCTGTATATTTCTTTAAAATTAATATCATATATATTGTTCTAGTCTGCGGTTTTATTGGCTTTTTAAAAGGGATGATAAAAAATGACGTACATTGATCTCTTTTTAGTTTTTTTTCAAGTAGGTTTGTTTAGCATAGGTGGAGGTTTAGCGGCTATACCCCTAATTCAACACCAAATTGTTACACTTCACGGTTGGATGAATTTTACAGAGTTTACAGATTTAATTAGTATAGCTCAAATGACACCAGGGCCAATTGCAATAAATTCAGCAACATTTATAGGTATGAGAATAGCAGGTTTTCCCGGGGCAATTATTGCAACAATTGGTTGTATTATCCCTTCAGCAATAATTGTGACAATTTTAGCCTATTTATATAAAAAACATAGTAATTTAAGGGTTGTTCAAGGAATACTTTCAGGGCTAAAGCCTGCAATAGTAGCATTGATTGCATCTTCTGGATTAAAAATCCTTCAATTTTCTGTTCTCGGAACTTCGGATTTTAAAATAAATCCTAATTCTGTTAACTATATTTCCATTGGATTGTTTTTGATCGCACTATTTGTTCTACGAAAATGGAAGCCCAATCCTATTATTGCTATGTTTGGTACAGGTATAATAGGAGGAGCTATATATTATTTCAACAATTAGGGAGTAATACCGACTATTTTTTTTACTTCATTATCCCATTCTCCCGAATCTACCAATTTTTGAAATATTTCCTCTAATGGTTTCTTTAAATCAGCCCTGTTTTTATTTAATGCTAAATATGCATTTACTTTAGCAATTGGTAGTTGTTGGTATAAATCTAAAGTAGGTCTGTTCTTTTTTACATAAGAAATTGCTACAGGCGTAGAAATTACAACATCTATTCTTCCTGTTTCAACCATCTGAGTCATTTTAGTAAAATCAACACCTTCATAGGCATCAAAATCTTTAAATATTTCCTTCAAAACTTTTAATCCCCTAGGGTAGCCAACCTTTAACTCTTTAAAATCATCAAAGCTATCAATAACTAGGTTCTTATCTGCGGTGTAAGCAAAGTACTCTGTCTCTACTAAAGATATATCTACTCTTATCAGCTCATTTGAACTATCTATAATATCTGCTGTACGGAAGAAATCTATAGCTAACTCACCCTTGTTCACCATCTGCCATGATCTTTCGGCAGGATAAACCTTAACATCAACTGTATAACCTCTATCTGTAAGAATTTTTTCTACAACAGGAGCAAATGGACTATTAGTATATAAACATCCAATTCTAATAATATCCTTAGGAGGAGTTAGTGATTGAGTTAACACTGGAGAAAAAATGCAAATGAGTACTATTAGTATAAGAATTTTCATATTTATATTTTAGTCTTTTAATTTAAATAGTTCAAATATTTACAAATTAATCTGTTTTATTAAAGTCACTTTTATACCACTATCTGGTATAGATTCAATATTATAAGTTGCATTTATCTGATGGGCCCTATACTCCATAGATCTTAGCCCAAGACCCTGGGGTTTATTATTCCCAAGTTGGGATTTTAGACTTAATGATATTAATTTTTCTGAGCCAATACCATTATCAGAGATAGTTATTTTTATATAATTTGAATTTGTGACACCGGTAACGGTAACTTTTGTTGCGTGGGAATGTTTTACTATGTTATTTAAAGCTTCCTGAATAATTCGAAAGATATTTATGTTTTCTTCTATTGTTAGATTATCTGCTATTTCCCATCTATATTCTGTCTCAATCTTTGCCTGTTTTTGCATATTAATACAGAGACTTTCAACGGCATTTTTTAGACCTATATCCCTTAAATCTATTGGGAATGAGTTATGTGCATACTGCCTTGTTCTTGTTAATGTATCATCGATTAATAATGAAAGTTCTTCCAGTTCCGGTTTTGTACTAATACTTTTAGAGTACATAGCTATACCGCCTAAACGTTGGCAAATATCATCGTGTAAATCCATACTAAATCTCATTCGTTCAACTTCGCTAATCTTTAAAACTTCAGCTTCAACCTCTAATCTTTTTTTTGCTTCTTCCTGAAGTTTATTACTAACTTTAATTAAATCCTTAGTTCTTAATTGAACTATTTTTTCCAACTCTTTCGATCTTTTCTTCTCTTTTTCTATATTTTCAATTAATTTTAAACCATTAGAAATAAATACAAAACTTGCGCATAAATGTGCATTTGTCCATGGATTATACCTATACACAATAAGTCCATAATGCTCATCCCCTGAAATTAAATTTGATACAATAATGGAGTTTTTATTAATATTCTGCATATTTAATATTGATAGTAATGAGACTATTTCTTCTCTATCTGTATACTCTTTTTCGGTCGAACTCTCTTTTTGGTATATAAGTCGCATTGAATCTGAATCTATATTTTTTTTATTTGTTGAGAGAAGGAGATTAAATGAATCAATATTTAAAACATTTAAAAGACCCTTAATATGGTGAATCAATCCTGATAAATTATCTATACTGGTAAGGTTTTGACCAAAAAAAGTTACAGTTCGCAAATACTGGTTTAAACGTATTGTCTCCTGCCTTGTTTGGGATATTTTATCTTCAATATTCATATTAGTGATATTCTTGTTTTTAATACTCTTTTTTAAATTTGAACATCCACAGGAGGATCTAATTACTAACTCCGAGTTAACAACACTATTTAGTGTTATATTATTTTTTTTAATTAAGTCATCAAGTTTACTTACGGCAATTTTACAAAGTTTATCTAATGGTTGGTTTATTGTTGTTAAATTACTAAGTACCGATTCTGTTTCTGCAACATCATCGTATCCTGTTATTCCACATTTTTGCCAATTTTGATCAGTTTCCATTAGTAGTGCTTTGTATGCTCCAAATGCTATATAGTCATTAGCACAAACAATGCAATCCAGATAATTTTTAGGATTATTTTTTATATAAGATGTTAGTAAATTAATTCCCGATGATTCATGAAACTCTCCATTTATAGTTTCACCACTAACTTGTGGGAATTTTTCTTTATAAGATGAAATTTTACTCTTAAAAACCTTCTCTCTAGCTATATTATCAGGTTGAAATTCAGGACCACCTAGAAATAGAAATCTTCTATAATGATGATGTAGTATTAAATGGTCCATTAATGCTGACATTGATTTTTTACAATTAATGGTAACAGAAGGAACTAAATTAAGTACTTTACCAATTGAGACTGTAGGAACTCTTTTAACAAAAGATTCCAGTTCTTTTTTTAATCCTTTGTTTCTATTTGTTATTAAAACAGAACTTAAAGTTAAAACACCATCGAAATGAAATGAATCAATATTACTTAATGTAAAACCTTGTACACAAATTAATTCATAACCAAGTTTTTCAGTCTCTTCTTTTATTCTTTCATATATTGAAACTTGATACCATTCGTCGAGATTGTTTAAATAAAGACCTATTCTTTTCATATAATCGGTAAAATTCCCTATACTCAAAATACTACACTACAAAGATACTAGTGTAATGAGATTATATTATAATATTGGAGAAATGAGAAATGTTAAAGCAAAACACAATTTTGTTAATACTTTCTGTTTTTTTATTTTCCTGTGCTACAAATAAGATGGTAGATAGCGATATGAAAGATAAACAGTTAGTAAATGATAAAGAAAATCCTATTTTTTATACCTATTTCCCGGGGCTACCTATAGGTGTCGCAGTAAATACTTGGGAATATTTTGATGAGTCTAATAAATACAACAAGTTAATGAAGCAGTTTAACGGATTTGTTTATGAAAATTCTATGAAAATGGATGCTATGCAACCAACAGAGGGAAATTTTGAATTTGGAAATGCAAAGAAACTGATAAAGTACGCTAAAGATAATAATTCAGTTGTTAGAGGTCATACCCTTTTATGGCATAACCAGTACCCTAATTGGTTTTTTAAAGATATCGATGGAAAAGATGTATCTAAAGATGTACTACTTAAAAGAATTGAACGTCACATTAAAACTATTGTTACAGAGTTAAAGGGAGAAGTTAAATACTGGGATGTTGTTAACGAAGTTTTAGAAGAAAATGGAACACTTAGAAACTCAAAGTATTTAGAGATTGTTGGTAGTGAAGAGTATATTGCTAAGGCATTTCAGTGGGCTCATGAATCAGATCCTAGCGCTAAATTATTTATTAACGACTATAGCATCTGTTTTAGCGGTGCAAAACAGGATGGAATGTATAATTTAGTAAAGAAATTATTAGCAAAAGGAGTTCCAATTCATGGTGTTGGGCTACAATCACATATAAATATGTCCCATCCTAATGTTGAGGATATGAGAAAAACAATTAAACGATTTGCTAGTTTAGGTCTTGAAGTTCAGGTTACAGAACTTGATATTTCTGTCTATAGAAGTTCATCTGAAAAAAAGATGGATATTACAACCGATATTTTACTGGAACAGGCCGAAAGATATAGATCCCTATTTGAAATGTTTAAAGAAGAGGCTCAAAACGGAAACCTGACAATGGTTACACTGTGGGGTCTATCCGATGATAAAACCTGGTTAAACGATTTCCCAGTTAAGGGTAGAGG
>JAFGYD010000087.1 GCA_016936295.1 Spirochaetales bacterium
CTAGACTTAGGATCTAGTTCTTAGGAGTGCAGGTTCAAGTCCTGTCGCCCGCACCAACTAATAATGAAAAAAAATCGTTAATATCAATTAACGATTTTTTTATTATAATGGCTAAAAAATATATAAAAAGGTTAATTATTTATTATATTTTTTATAAACCTTAATTATCAAAAAGATTTTTGTGTTATAATAAAATTCAAAAATAAAGTAGAGGTGATTTAATTTTGTTGACTTTGATATTTATAATTTTTCCTTATTTAATTGTTTTAGTATTTACACTATTAAGGATTTTAAAAAAAACATCCTTACTTAGCGAAGTTATTTATCATACCGCTTTTCAGTCATTAATTTCTTATTTATTTGTTATGTTATTCTTTTTTCAAGGATTTATCGGAAGATTTTATGTGGCTTTAATTATAGCTATGGCCTTACTTATAATTAGTTTATTCTATTTTATCAAAGATACAGAATTGTCTTTTATGATTGATAAAGTAATAAAAATTGAAGGAATCAAGAATAATATTTTGATTACTTTAATTACAGTTCTTCCACTTTATGTTGTGATGACTGTATTTAGGTATTCGCCTTGGTATCTTCAATTAGCATTAAGTTTATTTATCGTAATGATCATTTTCTTATTATCAATTTTCATTTCCAAGAGTATGGAAAGAATTTTTCAGAATTTGAAAAACTATTTTATTGAATTAGGTACCGTTAAATATGTCTTTATATGGGTTTTTATTGGAATTATTTTATTTTTTGGTTTCTTTTTCCAAATACCGGATAACTCATTAAAGAAAATGTTAAATTTAAATAATAATTCTGATTATATGTCATTTGATGGATTACCGATTGATATTCAAAATAATTTTGAACAAAATCAATTAGTCGAATTTAAATTGGAAGATACATTGTCGCTCGATATCAGGGATTTTTATTTGTTAGATGAGTATTTATATTTAAATTATGAGAATTTTATCGAAGTATATTCTAGTTTAAACGGTCAGCTAGTTAAGAGATATAATCTAGGATATAGCGAGAATGAAACTACTGAACAAAATCCATTTAATAAATATTTTATTTTTTATAATGACAATTTATATTTCACAGGATATTTTGGTTTATATATAGTCAATGAAGAAAATATTGAAAAGATATCATCACTTTCATACACAAACGCCAAAATTTATTTTGATAGCCAGAATATCATGTATCTTCTCCATGGTAGTTCTGAAGATGCTTATGAGATTTATGAGGTCAATGGTAATCAAGTAGAATTGACTGAAACAGTAGATTTAATATTTTTTGATCAGTTAGAAGTGATTTCTGAAACACTTTTTTATAAATTAGATAAAGATTATTATCTTTATGAAGATATGAGTATAAAATTTGAGAATATTAGCGGTGAAAAAATTTATTCTAAAGATAGGCAGTTAATGTATTATTACTTAAATAGCAAAGTTTATTTAAACAATCAAGTCGAAACTAAAACTGTTTTAGAACTTACACCAAATAAAATTGTTTTTGGAGGTATTGTTCAAGATAAAATTATCTTTACGGATTCAGAGCGACTAGATGAAAGTAAATTGATCATTTTTAATGAAGATATGACATCAATAAATTTGTTTAATCATACTGATACAGATAAGTTTATCAAATCAAGGGATTATACATATAATTATGTGGCAAGTTATCGAAATATTAATGATAGTATATCATTCATTCAGTTAGAGACTAAAGAAGGTGGATCCTTAGTTCAAATATATAATTTAGTTGAAGGACAAGTGGATATTCAACTGCCATTTTATAGTCACTTTGGTTTATACATCGTTTTTATTATCTTGTTAGGAATAGTAATACCTATCACTGATGACATCAAGTATGTGACATATATCGATTTTGCTTCAGTAAACAATAAAAATGATAATGATTAAAAAATATTGAAAATAAAAAAACTGGTAAATTCTAACAAATCAGCCAGTTTTTTTATTTTAAAGGATTGAATTTATTTTTTCTCATTTCTTGCTTATAAATCTTCTTTTTTTTCGGTATTGGGTCATATCCGCCATTTGAAAGAGGATTACATCTTAATATTCTCCATAGAGAGAGTAAAGAAGCAGAAAAAAAATTATAATTTTTATATGCATCAATTGCATAATTAGAACATGTTGGATGGTATCTGCAAGTAGGGTTTTTATATTTTGTAGCTTGTTGGTACTTCTTAATCCAGTTGATAAGAGTTTTTTTCATATGACACCTCTCTATTGATTATGATATCATACTTTTTTGTTTAAGTCATCAATTTTACAGTTACCTTTAACTAACCGATTGATAAATGTAAAATTATCGCATTTCTTGGTAAAATAGACTGTTTTAGCCAATATTATCTTGTTAATAATTTTTCATTATGGTAAAATATAAATAATTTGAAATGGAGGAAATAAAATGAGAAAAATATTTGGTTTAGTTACATTATCATTATTCGCTTTTGCTTTTATTGGATGCGGCGGAACTACTACAACAGCAGCTCCTACAACAGCAGCTCCAACAACAGAAGAAGCGACAACAACAGAAGAAGCAGGATTTGAAATTGCTTTAGTTACTGACGTTGGAAACATTGATGACAAGTCATTCAATGAAGGAACTTGGAACGGTGTAGTTCAATATGCAGAAGCTAACGATATAACTTACGCTTATTATCGTCCAACAGAAGATAGTAAAGCAGCAAGAATAGAAGCTATGGAAGCTGCTATCAATAACGGCGCAAAAATAGTTGTTTGTCCAGGATACTTGTTC
>JAFGYD010000088.1 GCA_016936295.1 Spirochaetales bacterium
ACATATAATGATCCTGATGGAAATGGTATCGATGATACAAAGGGGTATACGGACATTAATTCCTGCAGCGAAGATTGGTATAATAGAGCCATAATGCTAGATGCCAGGGTTGAGGTCTATTTTAAAGATGGCGTATGGATAGATGGTTTTACAGAGCCACAAATGGTTTTAGCCTTAGAAAGATTAAAAAAAATATATAATGATGGTTTAACAGACACTAATCTAACAAATAATACAACTTTTACAGCGAGAAACAGATTTATAAATGGGAATGTAGGAGTCTTTACATATTGGGCTAATCAGTGGGCTAGAAATCTTTTTGAAAGAACAGTTGCAATATCGGGTAGTGATGTCAATGTTGTTTCAATTCCTCCTTTAAATGGCGGATACTATATTAAAAGAATTGCGCCATTGCTGGTAATTACTTCAAATTCAAAAAATCCCGAATTTGTTTTCACTAATTTTATAGATAAGCAGTATGATAAAGGTGAGATACAACAGCTTTTTACATACGGTGTTAAAGGTTACCATTGGGATGTCATTGATGGCAGGTTCCAATTTTTAATTAATAATAATGACCCATATATAGCACAATTTACCAAGGCTTTTGTTCCTCCAATATCTGTTTTAAACGATTGGAAACAGCCGATGGTTATAGATCCAATAATAAAACCTGCCCTGGATATACTAAGTAGATACTCTGTTGGGGAGAAGTTAAAAATTGGAGGTAATTATTATAATCAGTACTACTTGGAAATTGATAAAAATTTGAAACCGAAAATAATAAGCTCAATAATCAATAATGAAATTTCAATAGAAGATGGTATTTCATACTATAGAAAAAAATCTAAAGAGCTATATATAGAGGAAATTTTAAAAGAACTGAATTATTAGTTTTTATTTTCCAGTCTAAAGCTGCTTGGACTTATGGTTAATGTTTTTTGAAAAACTCGTCTAAAGGTTTTATCGCTATTATATCCAACAGCTTTTGCTATGGTGTCTATTGTATCATTTGTATTGACTAATAATTTTTTTGACTCTTCAATTCTTATTTTTTCCAAATAAGTTGAAAAATTAATGCCTGTTTGCTCTTTAAAATAAAATGATAGGTAGGATTCTGTAATTGAAAAGTTATCTGCTACTGTGTAAAGAGATAAATTATTGTTTTTGTAATTAGATTTTAAATAATCTTTAACCTCTTGGATTAATAAATTATTATGACTTTTTTTATTGTTGTTTTGTTTTAAGCAAATATCTGAAAACAGTTCTTTTATATTAAAGAAATTAATATTATCTATATTGTTATATTCCGTAATAATTTGTGTTTTTATATTTTCAGGTATTTGATTCAAAATTCTATTATAAGAACTTAATAGGTTAGAATAGAAATGTTTAAGATTTTCTCTGTTTAGTGCCCGTTTAGTAAAATTCTCACTATACAGAATTTGAAATAGCTTTTCGTTATTTTCTAAATTACCAGATGTTATTGAGTTAATTAATCTGGATTCAATTTCTATAGGATAGTAGTAGTTTTCTAATTTTTTTAGTAGGCTATTTGTTGTTAATATCTGGTTTTCACTACTATTATCAGATAAAGATTGAATATCCTGTGCTTGAATGTATGATTTATGTATGTCCATTAAAGAATTAACCGAGTCCCCCATACTGATTTTTAAATTTGTTTTATATTGAGATGGAAGAATATAAACATATTTATGTAAGGAATCTAAAACTAATTCTTTGTGGGTTATACAATTATCTGTCATAAAAATTATTACAATATCAGAATTTTCTTGTTCCGAAATCATCATTTTAATTTGAATCTCTGCCTGAATAGTTGTTTTTAAATATTCTTTAATTCTATTAAAATCTTCAAATGACTCTGCTGTACCAAGAAGATCAAAATCGTTTAGTGAGAAAACTACTACGCTAAAGCATTTTTCTGTAATTATAAACCCTATATAGTTCAAGTACTTTGTAAGACCTTCTTCATTTTTAAAAAAACCATGTATAACCCTGTTTACAAAGGCGTTATGTACAAAAACATTTTGGTCTAAAATTTTATCCTGCATAATTTCGTTTTCATCTATAAGCCTATTTACATGTCTGTCTAGGGAGTTTATTGATTCATTTTCCAGAGAACCTATTTTTAAATAATCAGTTAAAGATTTTATACTTCTATTTAAAGGTTTTGACCATTTTTGAGATAGTTTAAATGCAACTCCTAGACATAATACTAATGCTATAGACATAATTATAATAGACAGTAATTGATAGAATTTAACACTTTTTAAAACCCATTCTTCGGGTAAGACTGAAACATACTTCCAACTATTTTTTTTACTAGTAGTATAAATTACCAGCATTTTTTCACCTTGTAGAATTATGTCTGTCATGCCCTCATCTCCAATAAGTATAAGTGGAGCTATTTCTTTATCAGTATTTGATAAAAGAGATAAAATATTATTATTTTCATCGGCTATATATGAAAATCCACCTTTTGGAATAGAGTCGTAATCTAAAAACTTAATAAAGTCCTGCTCTCCTATTAAATAGACAATTGCTCCTGTTATATTTTTTGCATTATTACTATTATCTATAGGCATAGTTTGTATGTAGGGTATCATATTTTTATTTTTAAAATCTTCAATGATTGTACTTCTAACTTTTAGAATTTTACCAGATTGATACTTACTTGTTATAAATGAGTGCCAATTTTTTGAATCGATATTTTCCATTTTAAAAAAGTTAAAAGAGTTATTAAAATCCTCGTGGGAATAGAATGAGTAGGGTGTTAGTATAATATCCTGATTTTTTAAATATATGTAAAATGTAGAATTAAATGATGTATTATATAGAAGTGATTTTTTAAGTTCGGAAATTGTCTCTCTAATTAGAATGCTTTTTTCACTATTTTTTATATCTCCTCCATTATTAGATATGAGTCTAAGGAGTTTTGTATTATTTGCGAGCTGGTAAGTTGACCATTTAATATCCTCAATAAAACTTTCTAATACATCTTGAGTCTTTTTTAGATAGGTTAAATGTGATTTTTTTACATGTAATTCATACTCATTTACTATTTTCCAATTGAGAAAAATCCCTGTGAAAAGTGGTATTAATATTAAAACTATGTAAGCCATAATAAAATGGTAGAATATTTTATTTATATTTTTCATCTGTATCCTTGGGATTATAAACATAATAACTTGATATGTAAAATTTGTAAAAAAATTACTGTTAAATCTAAAAAAAAGACACATTTCATAAAAATTGTACCATTTAAATCCAAGATTTTGGTACCTCGTCTAAAGTTTTGGGCTCTATCCAGATTCCGAAAACCGGATTGATAATGATTTAAACAATTTGATACGGAGGACGTGTTTTATGAAGAGTGGTATAGATAAAAACACATTACTAAAAAGATTTAACAGATACAAAATGTTTTATCTATTAATGCTACCAGGGTTCATGTTTCTAGTTATATTTAGATATGTGCCTATGTTAGGCCTTAAGTATGCCTTTTACGATTATGATTTAAGGGGTATTGGTGATTTTATAGGTTTTGAGCATTTTTTAGATGCTTTTAAAACTGAAGGTTTCATTCGAGCATTTACTAATACTTTACTATTAAGTACATCTAATATTTGTATACAAATGACTTTAATTATTACAATTTCACTACTTTTAAATGAGATTCGTAATCAATTATTTAAAAAATTTGTACAAACTGTTATCTATCTACCCCATTTTTTATCATGGGTAGTTGTCGGTGCTGTTTTTAACCTATTACTTTCCAGGCAAGGTGGAATGGTTAATAACTTTATTAAGTTTTTAGGTAACGACCCACTTTATTTTTTAGGGGATGCAAAATTATGGAGAGGAACTTTCCTTTTTATTATTAGTTGGAGGGAAGTTGGATGGGGAACTGTAATCTTTCTTGCCGCACTTTCAGGAATTGATCCCCAACTTTACGAGGCTGCAAAAATTGATGGAGCTAATAGATGGAGACAGATGATAAATATTACTCTTCCACACTTAGTTCCTGTAATAATCATTGTTTTAATTATGAATTTAGCCAAAATATTTAATCTTTTTGAATCGGTATTTGTTCTATATAACCCTTTGGTCTATAAGGTATCCGATGTTATTCAGACATATGTATATAGGTCTGGTATTAGGGAGTTCAGGTTTGGTTATGCTACGGCAGTTGGTTTAGCAAGATCTGTAATAGCATTTATTTTGGTTTTTGGTACAAATCAAATTGTTAAGCGTCTGCGTGGCGAATCGGTTTTATAGGAGTTAAATATGGTAAAAAGAAAATCGTTGAATCAGGATTCAGTTCCATATACAGTTTTTAAAGTTTTTAATGTAACTTTAATGCTTCTAATAGTTACAGTTATTATGATTCCATTATTAAAAATAATAATCGACTCTTTTGATGGTAAAGCATCTGAAACAATTTTTAGGTTACTCCCTGCAGATTTTACTGTTGATGCTTATAAGCTTATTTTTAGTCGTCCCGCAATATTAAGGCCTCTATTAATTAGTCTATTTACTACAATAACAGGTTCAATAATAGCAATGACGGTTACTGCGTTGTATGCATATGGGTTAGCACAAAGAGACCTGCCTGGTCGTGGTTTTTTTATGAATATCGCATTAATAACAATGGTTTTTCAGGCAGGAATGATCCCTCTATTTTTAGTTGTTAATAAATTGGGATTAATGAACAATCTGTTTGCTGTAATGCTTGTTCATGCTATGGATGCATATTATTTAATTTTATTAAAAAACTTTTTTGAAGGTATCCCTAGAAGTATTTTTGACGCAGCAGAGATTGATGGCTGTTCCCCAATTCAAACATTTCTTAGAATTGTACTCCCTCTTTCAAAACCGGGATTAGCAGCTATTGGACTATTTTATATAGTATTTTTTTGGAATCAATTTTTTGATTTTATACTTTATATTCAGACAAAACCTGAATTACATAATTTTCAGGTGTTTCTAAGAAGTCTTGTTATTGAAACAGATACCCAAGGGTTAGAGGGTTTCTCGTTTGCATCTCAGAGTTTAAAGAACTCTGCTATAACTGTATCGATTATTCCTGTTCTAGTTTTATATCCCTTTGTACAAAAGCACTTTGTTAAGGGAATTAATTTAGGCGGAGTAAAAGGATAATAAAAAAATGGAGGATTTATGAAATCTAAAGCATGGTTAGTTATGTTTACGTTAGTTTTATTTCCATTAGTACTATTTGCTAATGGTAATAAAGAAGCAACAAAAAGTGATGAATCTGTTACTAAAGTAACAGGGGTTTTTGACAGGATTTTAATTACTGAAAATGGTCAGAAAGAGTGGGGTGATGCTTTTTACAACTTTACTGGATTAAAGCTGGATATTGTTAAACCTGAGCATAATCAGTACTCACAAATTTTATCTACAATGTTTGCTGCTGGTGATTATCCAGATCTTTTGGAAATACAGACAAATGATTATCTAACATTTGCTACTTCGGGACACTTAATTCCATTAGAAGGTTATATCGAGGCATCTGAAAATTTTAAATCTGTGAATAAAGATTTAATTGAAGCTTATAGATTAAAAGATGGTCATATTTATGGTGTTCCAACATACGATGGTGGTGGATGTGTAACATATATAAGAAAGGATTGGCTAGATAATTTAGGCCTGTCTGTTCCTACTACATGGGATGAATATTACAATGTACTTAAAGCATTTACATTAAATGACCCTGATGGGAACGGTCAAAATGATACAGTTGGTTTAACTGTTCCTTTTCAAACTGGGTATGAATTCGACTATTACAATAGAATGATTATGCAAGATGCGTTCTTTGGTTTTGAAAATAAAAATGGGAAATGGGTTGATGGTTTCTTACAACCAGAAATGGTTGAAGCCATTAAGAGATTTAAAAAACTCTACGATGATGGTTTCCTAGATAATGAGTTTTTTACAAATAAAACATCAACTGCTAGAAGCAAAGTTTATGCTGGACAAGCAGGTGTTATGGAATACTGGTCTGGAACATGGGCAACTAGATTTGATGATAGTGCTAAAAACAGCGATCCTAAAGCTGTTGTAATCCCAATTAAACCTATAAAAAATGCTTACTATATTAATAGGGTTGGACCGGCATTTGCAATTACAAAAGCAGCAAAAAATCCTAAAGTAATTTTTGAAAAATTCTTGGATACAATGGTTGATAATGGTGCAGGGCAAGTGCTATTTACCCACGGAATTGAGGGTATGCATTATGAAATGAAAGATGGTAAATATGTAATGATGCCCGAGCCTTCTAACCCGGACAGACCATTTGATAAAGCATTTTCCGATCCTACTTTAGTAATGAATAACTGGGAACCTTTAGTTCCTTCGGCTGAATTAATTACCCTTTCTCAGAAAATACAGAAAGAGAATTCAGTTCAGTTAATGTTACCACAGGGTGGAAAAACATATATGAAGAGAGTTGGTGAAATCCTTACTTTAAAACAGCAAATTTTTGCTGAAGCTATTAATGGTACTTATACTGTTGAAGAAGCAATGAATAACTATAAGGTTAAGGCAGAAGAATTAGGTTTAACTGCAATAATTGATGAGTTAAATAATTAATAAGGAGCCGAAAGGCTCTTTTTTTAAGGATGTTTATGAGAATTGTACTTAATCCCGTTAAAAAAAATGTGTTTAATAATCTTATTCAAGATGCAATTGACAGATGTAGCCAGAATGGTGGAGGTTCTATTTGTTTAAATCCTGGTATCTATTATAGTAAACCCCTAACACTTATCTCGAATCTCGATTTAGAAATACCTAGTGGTGTAAAAATTATTTTTAGTAATAACTACAAAGATTATAGTCCTGTCTATACTAGATGGGAGGGTACTGAGTGTTATGCAATTCAATCCCTTGTGTTTGGATATAATTGCCAAAATATAAAAATCCATGGTGCTGGTATTATTGATGGCAATGGATCATTGTGGTGGAATTCTTATAAAGAAATACGTAGGGGTATATTTACAACTGATACTTTAGGTGTAATAAATACTTTAAAACCTTTAAATAAGGGATTACAAGCAGGATCTGGGGGTGGTGGAATAGATACAAACTTTTTGCGTCCTTCCCTAATACAGCTAAAAAACTGTAAAGATATAGTCATTAATGGTATTACTCTACAAAACTCTCCTTTCTGGAATACACATATTCTATATAGTGAAAAAATTAATATTGATGGTGTAACATTTATAAACCCAGAGAATGCTCCTAATACCGATGGTTTAGATATTGATTCAAGCTCATTTATAAATATAAAAAATTGTACATTCAATGTTGGTGATGATTGTTTATGTCTTAAATCCGGGATGGATGAAAATGGTTACAGAGTAGGGAAGAGTACAAATAATATTAATATAGATAATTGTACAATGAATAAGGGGCACGGAGGGGTTGTTATTGGTTCAGAAACTTCTGGTGGAATTAATAATATCTTTATTAACAATTGCAAAATGCTGGGAACAGATCGCGGAATAAGGATTAAAACACGAAGACAACGATGTGGAGTTATTGATAATGTTGCTATTAATAACATATATATGGAAAATGTTATCTCTCCATTTGTAATTAATATGTACTATAGGTGTGGTGCTAAGGATGAAGATATTGAATATTTATCATCTGAAAAAAGTGAAAAATTCATTATAAATTCTACACCTTCAATTAGTAATATCACGGTTGATACTTTAAAAGCCTATGGTGTTAAATCATCCTCTCTATTTTTTTTAGGTCTTCCCGAGAGTAAAATTAAATACATTAAATTAAAAAATATTGAGATTTTTAAACATCAACAGGAGATTGTTGATGAGCCTGCAATGGATCTATTTTTTACAAAAGTTGCTCAGGGGGAATTTTTTATTAAGAATATAGAAGGGGTAGAGTTCTCTGATATTTACTTTGAAAAAATGGAGGTAAATTTACAAAATGATTAATATTGGTTTTAGAGCCCATGATTTGGGTAAGCAAAATATTGAAGATTTAAGTAGTAAAATTTCAGGATACGGATTTACAAGTATTCAACTGGCACTTCAAAAATCCATAGATTTTATTGAATCAGATTATGGAAAACTTAGTCCCGGATTAGGGAATTATATAAGAAATAGTTTTAAAAGTAAAAACATAGATATAGCTGTTTTAGGGTGCTATATAAACCCTGTACATCCAGATAGAACTATACGAAATATGGAACTTGACAGATTTATAGAGCATCTTGGAGTTTGTAGAAGTTTTGGTTGTAGTATAGTTGGTACAGAAACAGGTTCTCCTTTGGCAGATTGTGGATTTACCCAAGATATATACCTTGAAGAGACATTTTGGGATTTTATTTCCAGTTTAAAAATTTTAGTAAAAGCTGCTGAAAAATTTGGTGTTATTGTTGGTATTGAAGGAGTCGCAGATAAACACACCATATTCTCTCATGAAAGAATGCAAAGGGTGTTGGAAATTATACCTTCTCCAAATTTAGGTGTTATTTACGATCCCGTAAATTTTTTACCAAATAATAGATTGGATGAGAGTGATTATTTAATGGAAGAGGCATTTCTTCTTTTTCATAAAAGAATTGTGGCTATTCATGCTAAGGATTACACCATAGAAGGAGGCATTAAAAATGGAAACCTACCAAGTGGTAAGGGTTTATTAAACTATGAATTACTTTTTAAATTAATAAAGCAATATAGACCTTACTGTAATGTTTTATTAGAAAATAATAGACCAGACACTATTAATGAGACTTTAAAATTTATTAAGAAATTTACATAAGGATAAAATATGATAAGTAAGTATATCGATTCACTTATTGATAAAAGTACACCGGAAAAACCTTTCTGGAATCAGGAATTAATAAGACAAAATAAAACAAGTCACTGGAATTATATCGATGGTTGTATGATGACAGCATTTCTTACCCTGTACAATGATGGACATGACCAGAAGTATTTAAACTTTGTAAAAAAATTTATTGATCATTTTGTAAATGATAAAGGTGATATTCGAACTTTTAATAAAGAAGATTATAATCTTGATAATATTAATGAGGGAAGAGCTCTTTTTAAACTATATGACTATACTGGTGATACTAAATACAAATTAGCATTAGACAATATTTATTCTCAAATTTTACAGCAACCAAGAACTAGAGAGGGTAATTTTTGGCATAAATTAATCTATCCCAATCAAGTTTGGTTAGATGGCTTATATATGTCTCTTCCTTTCTATTTAGAGTATGATAAACGTTTTAATAATAAGCAGAATTATGAAGATATTTTTAAACAAATTCGTCATGTCTACAACATTATGAGGGATAAAGAGACAGGTCTCTATTATCATGGATATGATTCTGAAAGAACTACTAACTGGTGTAACAAAACAACAGGTCTGTCCAGTAATTTCTGGTTGCGAGCTTTGGGTTGGTTTTATATGGCATTAGTTGATATCCTTGAAATTTTAGATAGTGATGACACTGAGTATAGAGAGTTCATTATTACTATTTTTAAAGATTTAACTGATTCTGTACTGAAATATCAGGACCAGAGTGGTATGTGGTATCAGATAATTGATAAAGGATTCGTATCTGGCAACTATTTAGAAACAAGTGGATCGGCTATTTTGTCCTATGGAATATTAAAAGCAGTAAAACTTGCTATTTTACATAAAGATTATAAAATTTATGGATTAAAGGCTTTTTATGGCATTTGTAACAGATAT
>JAFGYD010000089.1 GCA_016936295.1 Spirochaetales bacterium
CAACTTTATGTCTTCATGGAATGAGTTTATGTTAGCATCAATTATGCTTAGAAAACCAACAATGCACCCATGGACATTAGGATTAAGGGATTTAATGGGTCAATACCAAACTGCCTGGGGTCAATATTCAGCTGGTTCTGTATTAATTGCTATACCAGTTGTAACACTATTCTATAAAAGTTCAAGATTTCTTGTTTCAGGACTTACTATGGGATCTGTTAAAGAATAATTATAATAATAATAGAAGGAGAGGTATTAATAGGGATGTTATCAACCCTGCAATACCAATGGATAATCCACTAATAGCTCCTTCTATTTCTCCTATTTCCAATGCTTTAGATGTACCTATTGCATGAGAAGCAGTTCCTAGAGCCGCTCCTATTGCAACTGAATCTTTAATTTTGAATATTTTAAGGACTATTGGTCCTAGAATATTTCCTGTTATACCCGTTATAACAATAACAGCTACAGTTAAAGCTGGAATCCCTCCAATTTTTTCAGATATTTCCATACCAATAGGTGTAGTTATACTTTTAGGTAATAAACTTAGCATTATAGTTTTATCAATTCCAAAAAGTTTTGATAAAAAATATACAGAGAGTATAGCAACAAAAGATCCTGTAAGAATTCCAATAAAAACCGTAATTCCTCTTGATTTCAATATATGACGATTTTTATAAAGAGGTAGAGCCAAAGTGACGGTTGCAGGGCCAAGAAATATTGATATTAGCCTTCCTCCATACATATAATCATCATAATTTTGCCCAACAACAATTAGTAAAATAATTATTGCTGTAATTGAGAGTAATACCGGGTTTAAAATTGATAACTTAGTCTTTCTTTGTATAAATAAAAAAAATAAATAGCACGATATTGTGATAAAAAAGTAATTCATTTTTTAAGTTTCTCCATTAATAGAATTGTACCAGCAGTTGATAATAGTGTAAGAATTGTTGAAATTACTACAATTAGAATAATTTTTAAAATGTTTCCATTAAACAGGTTAAGTACATTTAAAAGACCTACACCCCCAGGGATGAAAAAAATAGCTAAATTATTTAAAAAAAAGTTTGAAACATCTTCTATTTGTTCAGATTTTATAATTTTAAATTGAAGTAAACAGATCATTATTATAAATCCCACAACATTTCCCGGGAGTGGAGAAGGAATTAAAAATACAATTAATTCCCCTATAATAAACACAAATAATATTATCCAAAGTTGTTTTAAAATATTCATACATAGAATATATGATTAATTATTACTAAGGTATAGATTTAAAAATAAATGGTGCGTTATTTAAATTTAAAGTTTCTTTCGAAATATTAAACTCTTCACCGGTAATTAAATTTAAATAATTTCCTTCCAGGACTTCTAATTCTATAATCCTATCTTTTTTCCCAAAATTAAATATCCCGTGTAACGTTTCTCCGTTATACCTATATCTCAAATGGACACAATCTTCAGTAAGTGGATTAATTGTATAAATACCATTCGTAACTATATACATATGATCTATTGATAAAATTTTTCTAATAAAAGAACAATATTCAACATCTTTAAGGGTCCAATCAATCTTACTAGAGTTGTATAAATCTGGTAGCTCAACAATACCATACTCTTCTCCGGCATATATTAATGGGACACCTTTTTCAAACATAGAAAAGGCTTTTAAGTTTTTTAATCTATATTTATCAGAAACTACAGCAGCAATACGGGTTTTACTATCATTATTTTCTAAAAATCGTAACTTCATGTAATCAATAGGATATATAACTTCTTGATTCCTTCTCTCTTTAACAAATTCATCGAAGGAAACTATACCATTAATATAACCCTCAAATGTTACTTGAACATCATAATCATATAATAGATCAAAGACTGTAAATAATTCAGAATCTGAATGACAGTCAAAGCCATTATGTCTAATGAAAGAGATAAACTCTTTTTCTACACTTTCTCCAAACCAGATAAGATCAGGGTAATCTTTATTTAATGAGTCTTTTGCCATTTTCCAAAAACCTAGAGGCACAATAGAAGCCAGATCGCATCTAAATCCATCAACACCTAGACCAGCCCAATAGGCTAATACATCAATTAAATATTTTTTTAATGGAGCTTTTTTAAAGTCAAGATCAATTACATCATCCCAATGAGGTATTTTCCCAATAAAGTTATTATTGTTGTCACGTATAAACCAATCGGGATTTTCGTTTACTAAAACAGAATCCCATGAAGTATGATTGAAAACAATATCAATAACTAGTTTTAGTTCCAGTTTATGACATTCACTCACTAACATTTTAAAATCATTTATTCCACCAATATCTGGATTAACAGAATAATAATCTGAAATGGAATAAGAGTTCCCCAATTCCCCTTTTTTATTTTTTTCTCCAATAGGATAGTGAGGTAGAATCCACAATATGGTAACACCAAGACTCTTTATTCTTTCAAGGTCAAGAATTAATCCCTTAATATCTCCTGTTTCTGAGTGGTTACGAATAAAAACACTATAAATTGATTCACCTCTTAATAGATCCCTGTTCATATAAAACTCCCTATTAATAGTTATATAATAATCCTTTATACATTCCCAATCTTTTTTATTATAAATAAATAGTACAACTGATTGTTTACTATTGTAATTATACTTTAATAAGGGTATCTTCCATAATTAACAGAAATAAGTATTTGACATAAGGAACAAATCGTGCCAATAAGACGAAATGAAAAAATAAGAAACATAGCTATAATTGCACATGTTGACCATGGTAAAACAACTTTAGTAGATGCAATGTTTAAACAAGCTGGACTTTTTAGAGAAGGTGCTGCTGTAACAGACAGACTAATGGATAACCGAGATTTAGAAAAAGAAAGAGGGATTACAATATCTGCTAAAAACTGTGAAGTTGACTGGAAAGGTGTAAAAATAAATATTTTAGATACACCTGGACATGCCGATTTTGGTGGAGAAGTAGAACGAGCATTATCAATGGTTGATGGTGTTATTCTTTTAGTAGATGCATCTGAAGGTCCATTACCTCAAACAAGATTTGTTCTGGATAAAGCACTTACTTTAGGTTTACATTTAACAGTTTTAATTAATAAAATTGATAGATCTGATGCAAGACCTTTAGCTGTTTTAGATGAAATAAATGATTTACTTATAGATTTGGATGCTACAGATGAACAATTAGAATATCCTTTAATCTATGCTATAGGTCGAGATGGTATTGCAAAAAAGAATTTAAATGATACAAATACCAATTTAGATATATTATTTGATTCTATTATAGAAAATATACCTGGACCTACATATAATGTAAATATTCCATTCCAAATGCTAATAAGTGACTTAAGTTATTCAGATTTCTTAGGGCGTTTAGCTATTGGTAAAATACATAATGGTTCAGTTTCAGCTAAAGATAAACTAATTTGTATAGATAAAGATGGAAACAGAAAACCATTAAAAGTTTCAAAGTTACAGGTACATAAAGGTGTTGGCTACGAAGAAGCACAAACTGTTGAA
>JAFGYD010000090.1 GCA_016936295.1 Spirochaetales bacterium
CAATTTGGTTATCACTTAATTCTTGTAGAATCCAGAACAGAAAAAAGTTATGCACCATACGAAGAGACTAAAAGCTATATATCACAAAAAATCAAGGTTGATGGATTTTTTAAAGATATAGAAAATTCAGTTAAAATAACAAAACCGGATTGGTTAACTCTATAATTAATGGATAGAAATAAATGGTATAATTACGTGATAGGAGGAGTATTCATACTCCTTCTTTCTATATTGTTAACAAAAATTATGGCACCTTTTACTGCTAAACTTTTATTAAGCGGCAGTAAATTCACCTATTTTATAGCAATAAATATATCATTTATTCCATTCCTGCTCTCAATAATTTTAATTGAAATTATTTATCACAAGAAAAAATACAGTGTTAACGCAAAAAGGATAGTATTTGGTTTTTTAATATGGATAGGTATATTAGTATTAGGCCTGACTTATCAGATTTTGTTTTTCAATGATAATTTAAAAAACACCTATATATACAATGACACAATAAAGTTTTTTTTCCTCTCACTTATTTTTACTCCAATACAAACTATAACAGAGGAAATTATTTTTAGAGGATATCTATTAAGATTTCTGCAATCCATAAAAAAAGGTATTGTATTCCCTCTAATAGTTTCATCTTTAATTTTTGCATCTCTGCATATGTTTAATCCTGAAGTTTACGGAGATAAAATCCTTTTTTTAATTGCATATTTGTGTATGGCTCTATTATTTGGTTTTTTAACTTTGAAATACAAAGGAATAGAATACTCTTTTGGAATGCATTTAGCAAATAACTTATTTGCCATCAATATAGTTAATTACCCTAACTCACCAATACCTTCTTACCCAATATTTACAGACTTAAGTCCCATTACTCCTTTGCCTTTAATAGTTCAATCCATAATATTTGGCTTAATAGCAATGATTATTATTAAAAAAATTGAAGATAACAATTTCCTATTGAAGAAAAAATGATTATTATAATGACATAGGGAGAGATATATGTCAGAAAAAGAAATTGAACATCACAAATTAATAATTGTCGGGTCTGGACCAGCAGGATATACTGCAGCTATTTATGCTGCAAGAGCAAATCTACACCCAGTTATGATTTCAGGATTCCAAAAAGGTGGACAGCTTACAACAACAACTGAAATTGACAACTTCCCGGGTTTCCCACAAGGAAGAGATGGAAACGAATTAATGTCAGATATGGAAAAACAAGCATTAAGGTTTGAGACAGTTATAATAGAAGATGAAGTTACAGATACAGATTTAAAATCAAAGCCATTTAAAGTTGAAACATACGGGAAAATATACACATGCGATGCCTTAATTGTATCCACAGGAGCAACAGCTAAATACCTTGGTTTAGAAAGTGAAACAAAGTTTAAAGGGAGAGGTGTTTCTGCATGTGCTACATGCGATGGATTCTTTTTTAAAGGAAAAGATGTAGCAGTTGTAGGTGGTGGAGATACAGCGGTTGAAGAAGCTATATATCTAACAAACTTCTGTTCAAAGGTTTATCTACTTCATAGAAGAGATGAACTAAGAGCAAGTAAAGCAATGCAACAAAGAGCATTTGACAATCCTAAAGTTGAAATATTATGGAATACAGAAATTGATGAAGTAATTGGTGGCGATACAGGACCAATGGAAGACCTTAGAGTTGTAAACAATAAAACTGGTGAAAAAAGGGAGATTGGAGTTAAGGGGCTATTTATAGCTGTTGGACACAAACCTAATACCGATATTTTTGGGGATCAGTTAGAAACAGATGAGAATGGATACCTTATTACAGAAGGTAAGAGTACGAAAACGAACATTGAAGGTGTTTTTGCATGCGGAGATGTAATGGACAGTAAATATAGACAAGCGATTACTGCTGCAGGTACAGGTTGTATGGCTGCAATTGATGCAGAGAGATGGCTTGCTGAACAAATTTAAAAATTAAGCAGGGGTTTAACTGATAATAATTTGGATCAGCCCCTGATATTCCTTACAATATATGATGTTTGTGAAAAAAGTAACAAGCATACGCTTTCTTGAATACTTAAATATAAATTATATTTTCTTAATATATACTTAAGTCTGATTTAAATAGACAGTCTTAATGTTAATATAGTAAATATTAGCATTCTAAAACATTTCTCCAAATATTATTCGAGCCAAATTCACTTTTATGCAAATCTGATTTGAATAAATTATACTTTTTCCTTTTCAAAGAACCCGTGTATATATATAATAAACTATTATTTTATTAACAGTGGATTTTGGTATTTGTAAAAAAAATACGAAAGCCGTACTTTTAAAGCATTAAAATCCGCTTAACGTACAATTAGGAGAAAAATATGAAAATTAAAGGTTTATTAGTGACATTGCTTGCATTAGTATTGCTAGCTGGCTGTGCTAAAGATTCTAAAGATGCACCAATTAAAATTGGTGTACCAGGTGCTCAATCTGGAGATTTAGCATCATATGGGATACCAACAGTAAGAGCAGTTGAGATCTATGCTGAATTATGGAACAAAAAAGGTGGAGTTCTGGGAAGACAAATTCAAGTTCTTGCAGAAGATGAATCATGTAAGCCTGAATTAGCGACAAACGTAGCTGCTAAATTAGTAGGTGAAAAAGTTGACGGTATTATTGGGCATATTTGTAGTGGTACAACTAAAGCTGCAATGGGGATATATAGAGATGCAAAAATTGTTGCAATAACTCCATCTGCAACAAGTAATGACTTAACAGATAGTGGTGAATATCCAAACTTTTTTAGAGCAATAGCAAAAGATAGTTTTCAAGCTGTAACAGCTGCGAAATTAGTAAGCAGTTTAGGATTTAAACAAGTTGCTATATTACACGATAAAGGTGATTACGGTAAAAGCTTTGCAACTGCAGTTAAAGATATTTTAGAAAAAGAAGGTAATGTAAAAGTTACTCTTTTCGATGGTATAACTGTTGGTGCTGTAGACTATTCTGCAATTCTAAACAAAGTAGGTGGAGCAGGAGCTGAAGCAGTTGTTTTTGGTGGTTACCACCCAGAAGCTTCTAAACTTGTAACACAGATGAAAAAATCAAATATGGACATAGCATTTATCTCTGATGATGGTGTTAAAGATGATACATTTATTCAAGTAGCTAAAGAATTCGCTGAAGGTGTTTATGCTACAGGGCCACAAGATACATCTTCTAGCACAATGGCACAGGAAGCTATTAAATTACATGAAGAAAAATATGGTGAAAAACCAGGTGCTTTCTTCTTAAACGCATGTGCTGCTATTGAATCATTATTAAAAGCAATAGAAATTGCTGGAACAACTGATTACGATGCGGTTAGAAAAGCTCTTCAATCAAATAAATTTGATACTACTTTAGGTAAAATTGGTTTTAGTCAAACTGGTGATCCTATTGGTGTAGAATTTACTCCTTTCCAAGTAGTAAATGGAAAATACGTAGAAGTTAAATATTAAGTAATCCGGGGCTGAAAAGGCCCCGGTTTAAATATAAGGAGTCTTAATGGACGTTGGATACTTTTTAAAGTTACTTTTAAGTGGCTTAACAAGGGGAAGCATTTATGCTTTAATCGCCCTTGGTTATACAATGGTTTATGGTATAATTAAACTAATAAACTTTGCCCATGGTGAGTTATATATGCTAGGTGCTTTCACTGGACTTATTGTGGCAAGTTTAATGAGTTATTCAGGAATTAATCCTGTTTTATCACTTATTGTTGCAACAATTATTGCTATTATCTACTCTTCTGCATATGGAGTAGCCATAGAAAAAATAGCCTACAAACCTCTAAGAAAATCTCAGAGATTATCTGCACTTATTAGCGCTATTGGTGTTTCAATGTTTTTACAGAACTTTGTTCTTCTGTTTCAAACATCAGATTTTTTATCATTTCCAAATTTAATACCTACATTTAAATTCCTTAAACCGGTAGAAAACTATTTGAGTTCAGCTCAAGTATTAATTTATATATGTACTGCACTATTCTTAATTGGATTTACAATACTTGTAAAGTTTACGAAAACAGGAAAAGCAATGAGAGCAACATCCCAGGATAGCAAAATGGCTCAACTTTTAGGAATTAGTATAAACAAAGTAATTAGTTTTACATTTCTTATTGGTTCAGCGGCCGCAGCTATTGGAGGAGTTCTTATTAGCTCGCAAGTTGGTCAGATAAACTTTTACATTGGATTTATTGTGGGTATAAAAGCATTTGTTGCAGCGGTACTTGGTGGAATAGGAAGCCTGGCTGGTGCTGTTCTTGGAAGTTTTGTTCTTGGATTAGTTGAAAGTTTTGGTACAGGATATATATCAAGTAACTACGAAGATCTATTTGCATTTGTTGTACTAATAGTTATTTTAACCTTTAAGCCTGCAGGTCTTTTAGGAAAATCTGAAAAGCAAAAGGTGTAAATGATGAATAGAGTTGAAATATTAAAAAAATCAGCGATAAACGCTGTAATTGGAATATTATTAACCTTCCCAATAACAGTTATCAAGGTAAATACAATTGATCAAGAGATTACTTGGCGTTGGTATATGATGGGTTTAGTTGGAGCCGTTGTTTTAATAATTAGTTTCTTTTGGATAAGACAGCAAGAAAGGCAGAACAGTGGTTCAACCTTTAAATTTAACGAGAGCAAACTAGGTTTAAAATATCATAGTATAATGTCAAAACCAGGAGTAACCAAAAGCGTACTTGGTTCTGCCGTATTACTTATAGTTTTAATACCATTTATAACAACCCCATACACCACTTCAATTATAACTTCTGCCTTAATATATATAATTCTTGGTCTAGGATTAAATATAGTCGTAGGTCTTGGAGGTTTGCTAAACCTTGGATATGCTGCTTTCTTTGGAGTTGGAGCATATACTTATGCAATACTTAATATGAATTTTGGCGTAGGATTCTGGCTGGCACTACCATTAGGAGGTATTGCAAGTGCACTTTTTGGTGCTATTGTTGGACTTCCTGTATTACGTTTAAAAGGTGATTATCTAGCAATTGTAACATTAGGATTTGGAGAGATGACTCGAATCTTTACAGAAAATAGTGACAAATTAACACGAGGAGCATCAGGTATTGCAAACATACCTAAACCTACTTTTTTTGGACATGCTTTTGGTTATTTTGGTTCTACAAGATATATATACTTAATTGCTGTAGCATTGGTTATTATAATTATTTTTATTGTTTGGAGAATGGAAAACTCAAGAGTTGGAAGATCCTGGGTAGCAATGAGAGAGGATGATATAGCTTGCGAATCTATGGGTATAGATTTAACCCAATCCAAAATGACTCTATTTATTATTAGTTCTGCAATTGCAGGAGTTGCAGGAGTTTTATTTGCAGCAAAAAATACTTTTATAAACCCACAATCTTTTACTGTTTGGGAATCAATTATGATTCTTTGTATAGTTGTATTAGGAGGAAAAGGTTCCGTTAGAGGTGTTATTCTAGGAGCACTTATTTTAATACTCCTTCCTGAATATTTAAGGGCATTCCAACAATATAGAATGTTAATTTTTGGATTTTTACTAATAGTAATGATGGTATTTAGACCAGGTGGAATTATTCAAAATGTTAGAAAAATCTATAAAATAGAGGGAGAGCCTACTAATGAGTAACAAAGTACTTGAAATAAATAACCTCTTAATGCAATTTGGTGGTTTAAAGGCAGTAAATGATGTTTCATTAGATGTTCATAAATCTGAAATTACAGCTTTAATTGGCCCAAATGGTGCAGGGAAAACTACTTTTTTCAACTGCTTGACAGGTGTTTATACACCTACATCTGGAGATATAAATATAATACCTCCCGGTAAAAAACCAATTAGAGCAAATGGGAAAAAACCAAACAAAGTAACAGAGTTAGGCTTGGCTCGAACTTTTCAAAATATACGTTTATTTCAGGAAATGACAGTTTTGGAAAATGTTATGATAGGAAGACATGCAGTAACTAAAGCCAATATTTTTAATGCAATAATAAATGGAAAAAGCACAAGAGAGGAAGAGCAAAAAATAATTCACGATAGTTATGAGATTCTAAAAAAATTAGACCTACATACTTTCTCAAATGAATTTGCAAGTAACCTACCCTATGGTGCACAACGTTTATTAGAGATAGCAAGAGCACTTGCAACAGAACCTTTCCTATTACTTTTAGATGAACCTGCCGCAGGAATGAATCCTCAAGAAACAATAAGTTTAATTGGAACAATTGAAAAACTAAAGGCTGAACACGACTTATCTATACTACTAATAGAGCATGATATGCATTTAGTAATGAATCTTTCAGACAGATGTTACGTAATGGATTATGGAAAACTTATAGCAAAAGGTACACCTAATGCAATTGCCAATAACCCGGTGGTTATTAAAGCTTATTTAGGAGAGGATTTTTAATGTTAAAAATTGACAATATACATACATATTACGGGCACATTCATGCTCTTAAAGGTATTTCACTTGAAGTGGAACAAGGAGAGATTATTTCTCTTATTGGTGCTAATGGTGCGGGTAAATCGACAACACTACTCTCTATTTCCGGCTTGGAAAAACCAAGAACAGGAACAATTACATTTAACGGTGAGGATTTAACAAAACTTTCTCCTGAAAAAATTGTAAATTTAGGAATTACACAAGCTCCTGAAGGAAGAAGGATTTTCCCTAATCTAACAATTTTAGAAAATTTGGAATTAGGGGCATTTTTAAGGAATGACAAGAAACAGATAAAAAAAGACATTGAATTTATGTATGGTCTATTCCCAATACTTGGACAGAGAAGAAACCAATTAGGTGGAACTCTATCTGGTGGTGAACAACAGATGCTAACAATTTCCAGAGCACTAATGATGGAACCTAAGTTACTTCTACTAGACGAACCATCCTTAGGATTAGCACCAATAATAGTTCAACAGATTTTTGATATAATAAAAAAAATGAACGACGAATATAATATAACTGTATTTCTAGTTGAACAAAATGCAAACCAGGCTTTAAAGATATCAGATCGTGGTTATGTACTTCAAAATGGAGTGATTACTTTAACAGACACAGGTGAAAATCTACTTAAAAATGATGAAGTAAGAAGAGCATATCTTGGAGTTTAAGAATTAAATATTTTTACATAGTTCTGCTTATTGCAATAAAAGGAATACTTTCTGCAGAGAGTATTCCTTCTGAAATAGACCTTGGAGATAGGGATAATTTAGATAAAATATCAAAAACTATTAATATAACAAATTTCGGCAACACAGAGATGAATTTAGTATTTTATTCATTATGTGATTGTTTAGAAATATCCCCCGCAGAAGCTGTAATAAAGCCTAATAGTAGTAAAGAATTTACAATAGAACTAACCCCGGAAGGATATAGTTATATCAGTAGACATTTCCTGGTTAATATTAATAGCCAGAGAAGCTATATAAAAGTTTTTGCAAATCTCCCCCCTCCTCCCCTAGAATCACTTAGTAATGGATGCCCGGAATGCAGGATAAAAGAGTTAGAGATTGAAGATGAAAACAAAGCGAAAGAGATATTAAACAGTTGGATAATTTCTGATATCTATTACTCTCCAGGCTGTAAAACATGTGAAGATTTTCTTCAATCTGACTTCAAAAGAGAAATTTCGTTCATAAAGCACAATATCTTGGAACCTGTAGAGTTAGGACTTCTTGAAACTAAATTAAAAGAATTAGATATTGAACTAAGAGAGTTCCCTATACTTATTTATAATAATAACGTTTTACAGGGGTCCCATGTAAATTTAACAGAATTTTCGGAACTAACAGAAAGTAATTATAGTGGTAAAGAACAAAACACCTATAAATCCACAGAAAACTATCTAAAGCCTATACCAATTATTATTGCTGGCTTACTCGATGGAATTAATCCTTGTGCATTTACAACACTACTCTTTCTAATATCTACGCTGTTTTATATAGGAAGAGGAAAGAAGGAAATTTTACAAATAGGAATTGTCTTTTCTATAACCATTTTCTTAACCTACTATCTTGTTGGGCTAGGATTGTTAAATATTGTGAGAACTGCAAACTTCTTTCCAATAATAGGAAAAATAATTAAATATATATTAACAACTACTTTAATAATGTTATCAATTTTAAGTTTTTTTGATGCATACAAAATAAAAACTGGGAAGACTAGGGATATTAAATTACAACTACCTTTAAAAATAAAAAAGAGATTACACTCAGTTATACGCGAGAATACTAGGGAAAAAAGCCTTATTTTAGGAACTGTAACAATTGGAATAATGGTTACAGTATTTGAATTATCCTGTACAGGACAGGTATACCTACCTATAATTGCATATATTATTAAAATTGAAGGCTCAATATCCTCCTATTTATACTTAACAATATATAATTTAGGATTTATAACTCCTCTACTATTAGTATTCATAGGGATATATAAGGGAATTACTAATCAGAATTTAACATTGCGGTTCCAAAATAAATTATTTTTAATAAAAATATTATTGGGCTTATTTTTTACTTCAATGTTATTTTTTATCTAAAAACATTACACCATTTCAAGATTCTGGTTTATACTCAGAAACTATATGTTTCCCCCAGATCATATGTAATAAATTTACAGAGAGAAGATCTGTAAGTCTTCTCTCTGTTCTATTATTTAAGAATTTTACTCTACAGAGAGTCTTCATCTATTTCTATCTTAGCTCCAGCTCTTAGTTTAACTATTTTAGCCGATATTGTTTTCTGAGCTTCAACTTGCTCAAGATGTCTCTTAATATTTGCAGAAACCTCTTCAAGAGATTGTTTACCCTCTTCCTGTTTATCTGTAACCTTCAAAATATGATATCCAAAATCTGTTTTAAATGGATCTGAAACTTCATTTATTCCTAATTTAAATGCAACTGTTTCAAACTCTGGAACCATTTTACCCTTACCAAAAAAACCTAGATCACCTCCATTCTGTCCACTAGGACATTCGGAGTGTTCTTTTGCAAGATCTTCAAATACTTCACCTGATTTAATTCGGGTGTTAATCTCTTCTATATCTTTTTCTTCTTTAACTAATATATGGGAAGCTTTAACCTGTTTTTCTGTAACAAATTTATCTTCGTGTTCTTTATAGAATGCTGCTAAAGCATCATCGGAAACAGAAATTTTACTATAAAATTCACCTTCTATATAATTTTTTAATATAATATCGTCCCTTAATCTATCTTTAACAGTTTCTACTGTATCTCCCATTTCCTCCAAAGTTTTATCAAACTGTTCTTGAGAAGGAAATTGTGAAACAAGTCTATTAAAACTATCATCTACCAAACTTTGATCTGGCTCATAGTCACCTTTTTTCCCTTCATTTAAGAGTAAATTTGTATCTACTAGCTGGTTAGCTACTAATAATTTGTCTTCTTTTGAAAGATTTTGTTTTCTTGTATGTGCCATGTAGTTATAACATGCACCCTGAAATTCATTTTTGCTTAATTCCTGATTGTTTACTTTGATCACAATACGATCCTTTAATGTGGATTTGGTTCTACCAGACATATATGTTACTAACAGAATAATATAATGGCAAGGGTTATTGAAATAAAAGACGAACATGCCAAATGGCACATATAAGTAACAGAAAATTAAAGTTATATTTTTAAACATAACAGGGAGGAAATTATGAAAAATTATACAGCTTTAACATTAGTATCAGTGATTACAATGCTATCTTTAACTCTACTACTTTCAATGTTAATCTTGCCAATTATATCCTAGAAATCCATAAATATTTTGGATTCAATGTTGATTTTTGTTGATTTATTCCCGAAATCGGGTTAAATTTACTAACTTTACATTTTAGGAGATAAAATGAAAATCAAAGCAAAATTATTAACTTTAATTATATCCATGATTGTGGCCATGACCCTATCCTTAGTTATATATATGGGATTTAATACTGTAATCAAAACTATAGAAAAAGAAAAAAGTATACTTCAGGATTACAGAAATGCCCTTATGGAGTCCCATAAAGAGTTATTAAGGTTTAACTTAGATGCATTTGTTATTGTTGATCAAATGAAGATTTTTAATAAATCTCTTGAAGCAAAAAATGTATATTTTGAGAAGATAAAAGATATAAAAATTTTACCAAGTTTAAATAAAAACATAGAGACTGCTATAAAAAATATTTCTAATTTAGAGGATTATCAATCCGATGGTCTTACTAAATTCTATGGCAGCACAGATACATTACTTGAATCAGTAAGAGAAATAATGGGAAGTGATGCCAAATATATACTTAATGGAATTACCGAAACATCTATGGGATTTACAGACCAGGAAGTTTCAAAGTTAAGATTTTACGGAAAGAAAATGAAAAAAGAGCTCTACTACCTGGAAGTAGGGATGCAAACTTCGGTAGATATTATAAATGAGCAATACTTTATTATTGATAATCAATCTAAAATTTTTGAAAAAATGGGTAATATATTAACCTTAGGTTTCTTTATATTAATTTTAGTTACATCCATTATTATTTCTTCAATTATTACAGGAAAAATTGTAAAATCTATTTCGCGTATAGGAACTAGTCTATCTGTTATGGCAAGTAATGACTTAAGCCATGAAATTGTTGTCAACTCCCATGATGAGTTAGGAGATCTTGGTGGAGAGATGAATAAATTTCAAAACGAACTAAATGTTTCTTTAAACAGAATAAAATCATTCTCAAATAAAAATGAGGAGATAAAAAACTTCTTAATAAATACTGCGACAGAGACTGCATCAGCTTCTGTTGAGATAGCAGCTAACATAGAATCAGTTGATCAGCAAATGAATACGCTAAATAATAATATTTTAGATTCCAATAAAAAAGTTGGTTATATTGCATCATTTACAAATGAATTAAATAATCATATAGCAGATCAAATGGCAATGGTTGAGGAGTCTACAGCATCTATTACAGAGATGATTGCATCAATTTCCAGTGTTGCCAGTTTAACAGAAAGAAATAGAAATGTTATGGGTAAATTACAGGATACAGCAAAAGATGGGGATACCCAGATAACAGAAACTACCGATATTATTGAGGATATTAACTCATCTATGCACAATATTGGGGCAATGGCAGAAGTTATACAGAGTATTTCGGATCAGACTAATTTATTAGCAATGAATGCTGCAATTGAGGCTGCTCACGCAGGTGATGCAGGTAAAGGATTTGCCGTTGTTGCGGATGAAATAAGAAAGCTATCAGAGGCTTCTGCACAAAGCAGTAAAGATATATCAAAAAACCTTAAAGACATTGTTAAAAAATTTGAAAAAGCATCTGTTTCAGGAATTAACACAAGGGAGTCTTTTACAAAGATTTATGAAAACATCCAAAATATTTCTGACTCACTAATTGCGGTCTCATCAAGTACTGCAGAACTTAATATAGGTGGAAAACAGATCCTTGAAGCCATGGATAGTCTTAGAGATATTTCTATGGAAGTTCAGGAAAAATCTGAAGAAATGATGCAAAGTGCGGTATCGGTTCAGTCCAGTTTTGGACAATTATCCGATATTTCTTCTGTTGTAACAGAGGCAATGTCTGAAGTTAGTGTAGGATTTAACGAAGTAAAAGACTCTGTAAATGGAATAGAAGAAATCTCTACCCAGGTTGGTGAAATTAGTAGAGACCTAAACACAGAGTGTAATAAATTTAAAACTGTTTAGTATTTTACACACAAGATTCACGAATTACCAACTTAGTTGGAATTAATGTTGTAGTTGCTAAACTATTAGGATTTTTAGCTCTTTGCATTAAAATTGATACTGCAGAACTTCCCATTTCCCATGTTTCTACATTTACAGTTGTTAAAGGTGGGGATGTGAATTCTGCCATTTCAATATTATCTATACTAACTAAAGATATATCATCTGGAACTCTTAGCTTATTTTCGTGTAGACCACGAAGAATTCCTATAGATACTTCATCGGTTCCACCTAAGATTGCTTCGGGTATTTTAGAATGATTTATTAGAATATTACATTGATTATAACCGTCCTTAAGATCCGATCCATAATATGCGTTTTTAATATTATCGAATAAATCAGCTTCAATTAAAGCTTGTTGAAAACCTAAAAATCTTTCATCTTCCGGACCAACATAGACTATATCTTTTTTCCCACGGGAAATTAAGTACGAACAAGCTTTATATGCTGCATCTCTTCTACTGAATATAACGGAAGGAACTCCGTCTAAAGTCCATTCAATAGTAACCATATTTTTAATTCTATCCTGGATATTAATAATTATATTTTGATCCTCTTCTGTTTCAATACTCTGATCCAGAGCAATTAAAATTAATCCAGAAATTTTTTCTTCATGTATTAATTCATCAAATAAAAGAGGATCCTTTAGTTCGTTAAAAAATCTAATAAATCTGATATGATGAAAATTCTCGTGGGCAGTATTATGTATACCAGCTAAAATATCTGCATAATACGGTCTTTTTAGCATAAAAACATCACTTAATATAATTCCAAACTGTTTGTCTGCAACTAAATCATATTTAGATTTTGTCAAATTCTGTGCTGCCTGATTTGGACGATAGCCAAGTGTCTCTATAGCGTTGAGAATTTTCTGTTTTGTTTCAGGAGCAACTGGTCTTCCACCCCTATTGATAACATAACTAACAACACTCCTGGAAACACCGGCAAGTTTTGCAACATCATCTTGTGTTACTGTCTTTTTTTTATCGTCTGAACTATCCATTTACCACATCTTATAATAGATTTTACTGTTTGAACACTCTTACCCCAAAAGGTTCAAGGGTAATTTTATTTTTTTCCTTTTTTTCAGTTAAAAGTTCAGATAATCCATCTATTTCAAGATTAACTTCTGTACTTTCCGAGTTAAAATTCATAACAAAAATATAACGGTTTTCTCCACTGAATCTTTCTACTATAGATATCCCCTCTGGTAATTTGTTTTTATTACACAATTTACCATAAAATAGATCAGTAAGATTTTGATCATTACGTGAGGCTATAAAAAAAGTTTTACCCAAGCCATATTCATTTTCAGTTATTCCTGGTAATTCATTTAAAACGCCATCTCCAAACTTTGCTATAACTTTTGCTGTTGTAAGATGAACCCTTTCTGAAAAGTGAGATGTGTTATAATTCTCACCATTCCATATCAAAGATTGTTTATTAAAATCATTTAAAATTTCAGAATCTTCAACTGTTATACCTAGTAACTCTTTTAATGGACCTGGAGATCCTCCTAGAAAACATAGATCTGATTCATCTACATACCCGGAAAGATAGGTTATAACCAATATCCCGCCTTTTTTAACGAACTCTTTAAAAACCTCATCTATACCATCTCGAACCATATAAACCATTGGAGCTACAACTATTTTATATTTGGTTAGATCTTTACAACTGAAATCCTTAATATCGCAACCAATTCCCATTTTCCAGAAAGATTCATAATGAGAAATACAAGTTTTTTGATAGTTTTTTTCTTCGTTTCTCGCAAATTGAGAATGTGCGATTGCCCACTCATTTTGGAAGTCATACATAATTGCAACTTCTGTCCGACTCGAAGACCCACAAACTGAATTAATTTTATTTAATGCTTCACCAACTTGTTTAACACCCTTAAAAACTCGCCCATTTTCAGTTCCTCCATGGGTAACAACAGCTCCATGAAATTTCTCTTCACCACCTCTACTCTGTCTCCATTGAAAGTACTGTACAGTGTCTGACCCGTGGGCTATTGCCTGTAGAGATGATAATAGATGCATATTATCCCTTTTAGGAATACTTACCCCTTGCCAATTTGTAACATTAGGAGACGACTCCATTAACATAAAAGGCTTCTCTTTCATAGATCTAAACAAATCATGATAGAAACCTGTTTTAACTGCTTCTTCCCAGTTTTTTTCTTCTCTGTGCCATGTAGGGTAACTATCCCATGAAATAATATCAACATAGGGAGCAAATGCCCAATAGTCTAATCCAACATCCGGTTTCATAAAATTTGTTGTTATTGGGATTTGGGGGGTGATATTTCTTAAGGGTGCAGATTCGGTTAAGAAAAAGTCCAGTGTCTGATCGCTTGTAAATCTTTGCCAATCTATCATTAAACCATGTACAGATTTATCAACAGGATCTATCTCATCCCAATCACTAAAAGTATGACTCCAAAATGTAGTCCACCATGCTTTATTTAAGTTTTCAATACTTACATATCTTTTTCTAAGCCAATCCCTGAATGCGCTAATACAGTGATTACAATAACACTCGCAACTATTATATTCATTTGAAACATGCCACATTAATAATGCTGGATGATTTTTATATCTATTTGCTAATAAATTATTGATAATTACGCTTTTTTCCCTAAATTTTGGCGAAGTTCTACAGTGGTTGTGTCTAGTTCCGTGAGGTTCTCGCTTTCCATTTACATCGACTCTACACACTTCCGGGTATTTTTTTGACATCCAGACAGGTTTTGATCCTGTGGGTGTTGCAAGTATAGCTTTCAATCCATTTTCATGTAATCTATCCATAAGTTTATCTAACCAATCAAAATCAAATTCGCCCTCTTTTGGCTCTAATTTTGACCAGGAAAATATTCCTATAGACATAACATTGCAGTTTGCTTTTTTCATTAACTCAAAGTCTTCATTGTGTACTTCAGGATAGTCTAACCACTGCTCATAGTTATAATCCGCACCATGTAGTATCTTTGGTAAGAGATAATTTGTCATTATTTTTCCTTCTACTGTTTAACAGAACCTGTAGTTAAACCATTTACAATATGTTTTTGGGATAGGAAGAATACAAGTAAAGCTGGTAATGCTGCTATAACAGTTCCAGCCATAACAATTCCCCAATCGGTATCAAATCTCTGTTGTGTAAACTGGAAAATACCAACCATTACAGTTATATTTTCATTACCTTTTAACAGTATATTTGCAATTATAAAATCCCCATATGTCCCCATAAAAGAGAGAATTGCAACTGTAATAATAATTGGTCGAATCATTGGAAATATCATAATCCAGAATATCTGCCAGTAACTTGCTCCATCCAGTAATGCCGATTCATCTATACTTAGAGGAATTGTATCAATATAGGCTTTAACCATAAGTACATTTATACTCATTGAACCAGAAACATAAATTGCAATTAATCCCCCATGGGTGTTTAAACCAATAAACGGAATATAAACGCCAAGCTCTTGCAACATCGCAAATATTGCTATCATTGCTAGAATTCCCGGGAATACATTTAATATCATTATCCCAACCATTATGTATTTTTTTGATCTAAATCTGAACCTGGAAAGAACATACCCAGCCATGGCAGTTAAAATAACTATTAAAACAACAGATATGGAGCTTACTTTTAACGAGTTTAAAAACCACATTGAGTAATTTAAAGTTTTAGAAGTTAAAAGTTCTATGTAGTTACTTAGAGTAACACTTTTAGGAATTAAATTAGCTCCTAGCAAGGATTTAGCACCATTAAAAGATGTTGCTACAATCCACAAGAAAGGGAGAACTGCAAAAACACATAATATAAAAGCTAAAATATATTTAAAAGTATTTGATATTAGCTCCCTATTTCTCTTGTATAAAGAAACTTTATTACCCATTACTTCTCCTCCTTTAAAGCATTTGTACTCTTAATTTGTAAGAAAACCATTGCCGAAACAAATAGAAACAGTAGTACGGTTATTGCTGCAGCAAAACCATAATTTGCAGCATTTGCGGTGCTAAAACCTAATCGATATACAAAAGAGATAAGAAGATCTGTATAACCCATTGGAACAATAGTATCAGCCATTGCAGGAAGTCCAGCATTGAATCCCCAAATTAAGGTAAAGTTATTAAAGTTAAAACTGAATGATGCAATTAATAGTGGTGCAAGAATTTTTAAGATCAAAGGCAGTATAATAGCCTTTAATTTAATAAAATTATTAGCTCCATCAATTTCTGCGGCTTCCAGTATATCCCCGGGAATAGATCTAATAGCACCCGATGCTAAAATATAAAAGTATGGATATGAGAGATAAACATTAATTAAAACTAATGCAATTCTGGCCCAATTTTTATCTGAGAAGAATTGGGGGGATGCTCCAAATATATTTTGCAACACATTTGTTATTAATCCCATACTTTCATTTAAAAGACCTTTCCAAACAGTGATAGAAACCAGCACTGGAATTGGATATGGTATTATTAAAAGAGTACGAATTATTCCCCTACCTGGAAGTTTGTCAAAAACCAATGCAATAAGTAACCCTAGAAAGAAACTGATAGTTACAGAGAAAAATGAAAAAGCAAGATTCCATACAATAATACTAGCTGTAGGTTTTCTATAACCCTTGTTAGTAATAAATCGTTTATAATTTGTAAGTCCAATATTTACCTTAAAGCCAGGAATAAGTTCTTCTCCTGTGGATGAAGTAAAGGTACCATTAACAGGAGTGAAATTTACACCTGTTTCGTTATCGATTATTACATCATTTTCTTGATCAAATGTATATTTTTGTTTAAGTTCTTTGGCTGTACTTATAGATTGAATTTGTATAACCTTTCCAAAACTTACGAACTCAAATTTACTAAATTTATCAATTAAAGAAATAACATCTTTTTTTAACATTTTATCAAATCCCTGAATTTCA
>JAFGYD010000091.1 GCA_016936295.1 Spirochaetales bacterium
AAATAGTATCTAAGATTATATCAATTCATTTATATTATTATTTAAAAATATAGGATCCTGCGGTATAGGATAATAACTCAGTATTATTCTTTATAATATTCCTATAACTAGTTAACCTTAGATCCCCCAAAGCACAAAAAACCTGCAATAAAAACATTCATTGTGCTTCTAATCTTACTGATTCAAGTTTCTCTAAAATTCCAGAAATCTCATTTACATCATTAATGCGAAATAGTAAATTAAGTGAAGTTTTTATCTGTTGAGAAATTTCTGGATTAGTATTTCTTTCAAATGATGGTATAACACTCTTTGCTTTAACTATATGATCATAGGCTTCAAGTAGATCTTCTCTTTTTTTCCTTAGTAGAATTTCTTTATTAATGGGATAATAATTAGAATAATCAGAAATAATAATTTGTCCCTGTTTACTCAAAGAATATTCAATGAAATCATGGGCTACATTACTTATACCCGTGAAATATCCCGATGTTGACACTATTTCACTATAATGATCTTGTTTATTTACCAAAGGAAATGGAAACCATCCCATATTTTTTTTATCTTCATCATTTGTGTTATCGAATACAAAACCTGCCCCTAAAATCATAGCACTTTTTTTATTAACTACCATATCAATCATTTCTAACCAATTTGATTCTTTAGGAACAATGGTAAAATATCCCTTATTAATCATACTATAAATTTCGGAATACACATTTAAAACCTTTTTATCTCTAAAATCACTTAAACCTATAAGTAATGAATTATGAAATTCAGCCCCATTTATTCTTATATTAAGATAATCAAACCAGATAGTCATAGGCCACCTTAAGTCTTGTAACATAGAAAAGGGAACTACATCTTTATCTTTTAAAATATTTGCAATTTCAATTAATTCGTTAAAGTTTTTAGGCTCTTCTAAACCAAGATCTGTAAATAATTCTTTATTATAGTAAAAACCCCATGGTGAAAAGGTTATAGGAACATAGCTATAGAATTTTTCGCTCCCCGATAAACTATAAAATACTTTAGGAATAGAAAATTTCATATCTTTATAAAAATGTATATTCTCCGATGTTCTTGCTATATCAGAAATCTGAGAACTATACAGAGAATAGAAAACATCTCCCTTAACTTCAAAGTTTTCAATATTTTCTTTAAAACTAAATTCACTAGTAATATATGACGTATCTACATCATTCTCTTTATCATAGAAATTAAGCAGATACTTATTAAATATATCTGCCTCATTCTTTGTATAAGGGACTATTAATTTAATACCACTCTTTGTTTTCACCATAGTTAAAATATTTCTTGTAAGAAAAACTCCAGCAATAAGGACGAACCCTATGGCTAACATTACAATTACTTTCTTTTTAGTCATTACTTACCTTAACAAAACATAAATAATTTTTCCATTCTATCATTTAATATAGCTACCTTCAAACCTTGAATCGGTATAATATCCAAGAAAAACTTTACCTGAATATGCACCACTTGTAGGAACTCCATTACTGATAATAGAATTTGTTGCAATATTCTCATTAGGGACAGTAATTATTTCCCAGTTCCCTGTAAAATAATCGGAAGAAGCTCCATTCAATAAACTTGTCATATTGTTTCTCCATGCAACTTTAACAGAACCTCGATTTTCTCCAAATGAAGGTTGGTAATATGATATATACGGAACATCTTTATCACTTTCAAGTCTTGTATTAATCATGATGTTTGTTCCAGTAGTCAAGAAAGAATCCACTGTAACAACTTCTGGAGAAGTATCTTCATACGTACTTAAATATGCATATTTAAGATCACCTGAGGCTGTTGAATTATAGGCTATATGTATACCATTTTTGCTATCAACAGTAAGATCTACATGGGTTCCAGCTAAATAACTATCAATTACTATTGCATTAGTTTGCCATTGAGCCTGAGAACTACCAGATGGGTCGGTATTATAAGAATACACTAATTGTCTATTAGTAGCATCGTACCATGCAATAACTGCAATACCAGTACTTGTTGCATCAACGTCTGAATAAGCTCCACCTTTATAAGTAGTAGTTGAATCTGCTACAATTTGGAATCCAGTAGCGGATCCTGGATTATTGCTAGGAATATTATTAGCTAATCCCCCAGTCATCGAATTCGAATTCGAGCCAATAGAACTATATCTGAATTTAACAGGACTTGTATTATTATTTGCATCGAAATAACTCATATATATTCTTGCTGGGTCAGCATCAGTACCACTTCCTTTTGCAACCATTGAAGGTCTTTCTACCCTGTCAATATTATATATACCGGTGCTATCATTGTATGACAACTCAATGCGCCTTTTTCCAGATGAGGTAGAATAATGCCATGTATTCCCAGGAACAAATCTTGAAAAGAAAGTAAAACTTGTTGCTCCACTTACTTCATTTGTTATTCTATCAGTATTAGTTGCTGCTCCATATATATTACCTGAAGCATCAAATGCAACTTCTGTATTATGGTATTTGTTGTAACAGTTTTCTAATTCTGTCAATGTTCCATTTTTATTAAAATACATATAGCTATTATTATTCCCATATGTCATATACCAATTACTTGCATTATCCATTTTAAATTTTGGATCAGTTAAAGTTAAACTGTCCACTATGGTACTAAATGACCATACATATATATTCCTATCATCAGTTAGAGTGTTATTATTTAGATTATTACTTTCTTGGTTAGTTGCTTCACTATTACTATTAGAATTATTTATAGATTTTACTCCATTTGTATACACATTAAGATCTCCTGATGTTACTGTGCTTCCTATATTTGCGATTAATTTCTTTGTAGTTCCACTTGTAGCCGTAATCCTTACTCCATTAATTTCAATTGAATCTGCTGCAGTACTTAAATTAAATCCATTTATGGTTATGTTACTATTTTCTGCTACAGGATATTTACCTAAAGCACTTCTATTAAAAGCAGAAGGTTTAGATGGGAATATTGTGTTTAAAGAAGTTTCTAAAGTAGTTATGTAAGGGACAATATCGAATTGATCAATATCCTTTACTGTATGGGTAGGTAAAGAATTTTCATCAACAGCAAAGTCATTTATAACAAACTCAACTACTCTATTTGTATTAGCAATACCTGTAATTGTTTCGGTATCCCATTGATATGTAAAGTTAACAGTATGTCCATCCTTCCAGTGTAACTGTTGATTTTCTATTACAAAGTTTGAATCAACAGATTTAAATAAACCTCCATCCCACTGAGCTAAAACAATTGGAGTTTCACCAGTTATATATAGGGTAATATCTTTTATTCTGGTATCATCCTTTGCAACTCCAGTGAATTTAACAGTACCACTTATGTCATAATCATTAGCATCAGCATTTGGAATAGCTGGGGCTTCACTAGAAGATTCCCCATAATCGAAGTGACCTACTACTTCAGATGAAGAATTTACTACAGATGAAGGAGTTAGATTTCCAACATTTATAGTTGGAGGTATTTCATCTGCACCTTTCATGTTTGCCACAAGATTTTTAGTAAGTTTTAGGGTCGCTCCTTCATAAACTTTAATTGTGTAGGTAACTTCTCCATTTGGATAACTACTTGTATTAATGGTAGCTGCAGTAGTATCTGAGGCAGTGGTCAATACTCCCCCGGTATATGAAGAAGAAGATCCATTTGTATCACTCACTTCAATATGGTATCCTGCTTTAGAGCCATTAAATAATTCAATATATAGCAAGCCGCTTCTTGCTTGGAATTCTTGTGGGTAAGCCATTTTTTCATAGTCATCTACAGATTCATTTGCATCTAAATCTGAACCAACAATAAGCATGATTTCAACGTAATGGCTTGCATTTCCAGCTTTATCATAAAGAACATAGTGTAACTCTACGGCTCCATTATCAGTATTTATTTTACTTGTATCAAATTCAGCAGACCAATTATATACACCAGATGCCACAGATATATATTCATAGTACCCATCATTATCACCTTCGTCATCTTTCCCTCTTTCCAAAGCCGCAGCTGTAGGATCAATAGTTATAATATCCTTTGAATTGTCAGGATATACAACTGAACCATTTCCATCATTAAAATCCTTTGTGATGTTGGTACTTGTAGCCCCTGTTTTAGGATCAATAATTACCCCATCCTGGGATATATAAGCTTCTACTTTACCAAAACTATTTACTAATCCTTTATCTTCGAAAATTCCAGAAATTAAGACTCTTTTTTCTGCTCCTGTTCCATCAGGGTTTCCACCAGCGGTTCCAATGTCATCTACCCTACCGGTATAACTTCCTAAAGGTTTAATATTATCTACATTTAGTTGTAAACTCATAAATGACTGGTATGGAGTCGCATTGTTATCTGTTACCTTTAATCTAAAGTTAACTATATCACTACTATTGGAATAACCTAAATCTGTAATTGTATTTACAGGATGAGTCATAGTATGGGTAACAGGAGCTGTTCCTCCATTTACATAAATAGGCTCATAAGTTATTCCTCCGTTGTAGCTTATCTCTATTTTTTCAATTCCACCACCATCATCTTTTGTGTCTATCTCTAGTGTTATTTCTCCAGAGACATCAACAATATCACCAACTACTTGGAATTTTGTTATTTCAGGGAATGTACTATCAATATCAATTCTTCTTGTTACTAGTAAAGATTCTACACCTTTAATGTCAACAGCTTTAAATTGAACATTAATAAAACCTGTATGGCCAGTTATATTAGCATTTTCTTCATATAATAATCCATCTGAATTAATTTCTAGATCCCACACATTATTGGCGAATGATGTTATTTCATTCCAAACACTCTCATTATCGAACATATGAGTTGCATCTGTACCATCAAGATTAAAGGCATCTGTATAGTCTCCATCACCATTAACATCGATCCTTACATATACTTTGGAAACAGCTTCATTATCTGTAGCTGTACCAAGCATCAATATTGCTCCTCCAAGTTTGGAATTATTCGCAGGGGTTGTTACACTAACTGTTGGTTTATCCAAATCTGGACTTATGTAGAACTGATAATTAGTAACAGTAGTCACATTTCCTGCTGCATCAGTAGCTCTAATCTTAACCGGGAACTGATAAGTACCATCACCCATATTTGTTCCAAGCTCATAAATAGCTGGAGCTACAGTATTTATTGTTTTACTCCAGTTATATGTACCTGATAAAGTTTCCCAATTTGTAGGAACACTATCATCTTTATTCCCTAGAAGTATTTCTACTTTTGTCATTTTTTCGTCGACGGTTACACCCTTAATTGTAACAGAACCAGTAACAACAGAGTCTAATGTAGGGTATTGTATTTCTACAGTTGGAGCCTTTGAGTCAACTGTAACAGATCGATCGACCTTAGTATTTTTACCAAATTTATCATTTGCTTCGTATGAAATTGTTATTGGTGTATTTTCATAGGCATCAGGTAATTGTTCAAGTGCAAAATCCCAAATGTATTTCTTGTTAACTGTATCCCAATAAAAATCTCCAGTAGTTTCTGTAAAATCCAGACCCCAAGGTGTTTCATCATCTGTACCTGTTGCCCCATTAAAAGTTACCTTAGACGTTGTAGATGAATTATTGGCAGTAATTGTAAATGTATCTATGTTTCCATCGTATGCCTCACCACTGGTTCTAGCAACACCATTTACATAAGCACTCTGTAAAGGTTCATTTACTGTTACAACAGGATTAGCACTATCATTAACAAAGTAAATTTTTTCTGATATTTTCTCTAAACTATTTTTATCAGAAACTTTTAACTTGAAATAATTATTTCCTTCAACTATATCTTCAGCAGGAACTTGATGATTCCATGATACAATCTTACTTGTATTTCCTGTAGGGGCAGAACTTACACGTTTATAGGAATTACCATTAAAACTTATTACTAAAGAGTCTGCATTTACGGCATCATCATCTTCAACAGAACCAATAAGTTTTACTCCAGACAAGAATAAGTTTTCAGTAAGAACACCATTAATTGTAATTTCTGCATTTTTTGAAGAGTCAAGATTACTAAATTGAAGAACAGGCTTATCAGATGCCTGATCTATAGTAATTTCTTTAGATACTATACCATCATTACCTGCTTTATCTCTTGCTATAACCCATATTTTATAATCTTTAGTTAGTAAAGGATCATTGAAAAGAGATGTAGTATCAATAACATCTTCATAGGGAGCTTCTGTAAATACTTTACTATCTGCAGTATCCCAATTTGGTTGAGCAGCATCTTTTTCCAGAACCCAATATTTTACATCTTCAAGTCCATTCGGATCTGTAGCTGATGATGTAAATGTAATCTCTCCATTTACTGTTTTAGTCCCAATTAGAGGATAAATGGAACTAACAGATATTACAGGAGCTTTTGTATCAATTGTTAGGTTAAGATCTGCAGTACTAATTTTATTAAATCTGTCAGTTACTCTAAAACTATATTTATGTGCCTCATAAGATATATCTGTAGCTGTATCAACAAAGTATTTCCATACAATATTACCATTACCATCATTTGATACTATTGAAAAATCATTATCATCTACAATTGCAACCCAGACTGAATCATCGATATTAATTTCAATTTTATTTTCTGGATCAACGAGATTAGGATCAGAAGCTGTTCCAATAATATAATAATCTTTATTAATATTTTTACCCTGTAAATTTGTAGTAACTTGGTCAGTAGTAGTTGAAGTTATACCATCTTCATCAAGGTAATCAATTGTCAAAGTTGGCGATGTAAGATCTATTGCAAACCATGATTGTTCAGAAGTTGCATAATTATACCATGGATCATTATCGTTATCTGTATCTGTATAGTTTTCATCAAAAACTTTGAGTATAAATGAGTTATCTCCTTCAACAATTCCACTATTTAAAACAGATTCTCCTGTAAAAAGATTATAAGTCCAGTTAAAATTAACTCCTCCTGAAACAGAGACATCTTTCCAAGTAGCTCCATTATCAAAACTTATTTTTACATCTGAACTTTTTATATAATCATCATCAGATATAGAACCAAAAAGTTTTGGATAGCTTTCAAGTAGATTATTACCTGAATTCTCCTTTTCTGTACCCTCTATTACATTTGACAATAATATAACAGGCTTATCACTAAAATGATTTATTGTAAAAGTGTAAAGTCCACCATTTACTGGAACAATAGAGTAATCAACAACTGCTCCATTATCGTCAATAAAGTTTGTATTACCTGCACTATCAGTTACCCGTAATTTTAAATAAGCTTTTATATCTTGATTTATATTTGGTAGCCACTTAGTTCCATTATGTAAAAGAACCCATGAACTACCATCATAAACTTTATATTCACTAGAATTTAACTTAATAAAATCACCAGTCACAGGATCTGAAGGTTCAGTTTCATAAGTGCCTTGTATATATAGATCAGGGTTCAAAGTATCTAATGTTGGTAATTTCCATTGAGTTTTTCCATTGTCGGAGATATCAATCCAATCTGAACCCGAAGGATTCTTTTTAAAACTGTATTCAACCTTAACAATTTGACTGTTAGAATCCGAAGTAGATCCATCTACATCTATTATTCCATTGAGGCTAGTTGAATCGGAAGGATTATTCAATGTTACAACCGGTGGAGTTATATCTACTTGAAGTTTTTTAGTAATAGTTCCTGTTTTTCCAAATTCGTCAGTAGCTAATAATTTTAATACTAATTCTCCATTTTGAAGAGTTGTTATAACGACATCTTTCTCCCAGCCTAAGAAGTTATCATCTATAACAGATTGAGTATCTGACCAAGTAATTCCATCATCAAATGAATAAACTAGATTCATAGAATTTATTTCATTTCCATCTAAAGCTGAACCCTTTAGAGTAAAATTCTCATCAATATAAAGGGAAGTATTTAGTGGAGTATTAGCTCTATCCCCTGAAAGTGTAGTAACCGTCATACTGTCACTAATAACTGGTGCCCCTCTATCTATCCAAAAGTCATTTGAATTATCTGTAATTGATGTAGAAGCTATTGCAAAAGTAAACCCATGAGATGCATTCTTAACAGCTAAATCATCAGATGCTTTTAAATATAAATTTACAAGTCCTTCTGGGATAGATGAAATATCATATGACCATGAAATTGTATTACCAGTTCCTGCAACAGTGAACTTCGCATCATCTTTATTTACCCAATTAGTTCCATCAAAGGAAATTTGAACAGAAGCCGTATCTACTGCATCATCATCATAAACAGTTCCTGTTAATGAATCACCATCAACAACATATTTACTAGCTGTAGGATTTAATGATCTATTACTTACTGTAATTTTTGGAGCATCTGCAGATTGTAAAGTTGTAAATTCATAAGGTATAGCAGCTGTTGAAATATTTCCAGCAGCGTCTGTAACTCTTAAATAAGCTTTCCAGTCTTGATCTGTTTTATCCGAAGAATTCCACCAATAATCCCAGTTATACAATGTAGATAATGTAACCCAAGATTCAGCTACAACATCAGCAACAGCTACATCTGATTTTACAATAGCTATTTCTACTTTTGACACTGCAAAGTTATCAGAAGCATTACCCTTAAAGTGTACTGCGCCATTTAACTCTGTTTTTTGTAATGCTGTGTACAGATCAATAAATTCAGCATCTGGAGGTGTAGAGTCAACAGTAAAAGTAACATCTTTAACAGTGTCTCTTCCTACAAAATCCTTTGCAGTAACTGTTATTACATACACTCCATCACCAACATCAGTAGGAATGGTCTGACTCCACACTCCTGTACTACTATTATAATCTACAAGGTATCCTGTTAAATCAATATCTGCAGAATCTTTCTTAACTGAAATAGAAACAGGATCTGATCCCAATTTGTATGTATCTGTAACTGTTCCACTTATAGTAAAATTAGAAGTTTTATATCCCCCGGAACCATTAGTAATTGTTAAAACTGGATTATTTTTGTCTATTGTAAATGTTTTAGATGCAGCAATACTACTATTTAATGCTGTATCGTAGGATTTAACATTAATTGTATATTCATTTTCAGTTAAATTAGAAATATCGATATTATCGAACCAATTTGCACCACCATTTGTTATTGTTTTATCGTAAGTCTCATTACCGATAGAATATTTTAATACACTTAATCCACTACTAGGTGAATTATCTGATGCGGTACCAGAAATATTTAACGTAGAACTTACATAGTTACCAAAAGAAGATGTTATTAAAGGCTGATTAGGAGCAACCTTATCTAAAACAATATTCCTAATAATCTCAGATTTTTTACCAGAGACATCTGTAGCAATAAATTTTAAATTAAATTTTCCGTCTGTATCTAGGGTATAACTCCAAGGTCCAGAATTATTTGTAACAAGTTCCGAAGTACCACCGTTTTTACTTACCCTTAATTCCTTTAATTGATTGGTATCAGAAACATTTCCTCCAAACGTAATATTGGTATTTGTAATTACTTCATCTTCACTAAAAGTAGAATTAGTTTCAGTTAATTCTGGATTTGAAATATCATAATAAAATGTAGTCAAAGGAGTTACAGTTGAATTCCCAATTCTATCTTCAGCTTTGAATTTAATAGAGTAAGATCCTTCAGAAAGTCCACCCAAATCATAACTCCAGGAAGAATCTCCGGCGGTCAATTCTATAGGAGTATATGTTGTACCATCATCAAGAGTATAGGCTAAATCATAATTAACATCTGAAATATCCCCAGTTGCAGGGTATTTAAAGCCCGCTCCTAAATCAAGAATAGTACCAGAAAGTTCAACTGGAAGTGTATCATTAACTGAATTATTTAGAGGTGTTGAAATATTTACAATTGGTCCTGCTTCATCAATTATTATTGGTAATGTAGATACAGTAATTTTACCTGTTATATCTGTTGCAGTTAATTTAATATTAAAACTTGTTCCTGCTGTTTTTAATTGTGCTAGTGTAAAAGTTTTTGACCAATCAAAGTCAGTATATGACTTGTTATCAAAAATATTTACACTAGGGTTCGAACCAAGCTGATACTTTAGATTTTTTACACCTAACCCATCCTTGACATTACCAGATATTGTAAATTCATCATTTAGATATGTTATCTCAGATGTAGCATTTGAGGGAGATGATATTTCTAGAGTAGGAGAACCAAAATCTAGGGCAAATATTGTTTTTTCAGAAATATTAGATGATACAACATCCCCTGAAATTTTATTTCCAAGATCATCAGATGCTAAAACTTGAATATAATATACACCCTGTGGAAGCGATGAAAGATCTTGTTCCCAAGGTATTGATTTATCTGATCCGCCAGAAGCAGGAGAATAATTTACAGAGGATAATTCTGTAGTACCATCAGAGCCAAAAACTTTAATAAATATAGAAGTTCTGTCAACACCATCATCATCTGTTATTGTACCGGATGCAGTAGAGTTTTCACCAAAAAGATTTGTTGTTACGGTTCCACCAACCTGGAAAGGTTTATCAAATATAAATTGAGGTTTATCTGTTTCTTGATTAATACTAATTGGATAAGTCTTAATTATCTCATTTTTAGCTTTATCTATAGCTTTAACATAAAATGTGCTATCCGCAGCACCAGTTGTTAATAACTTTGTGAACAAATTATATTTCCAAGAGTAAGTTCCACTAGTTACAGAGGAATAATCAGTTCCATTTGTACTTACTTTAACAGACTCAAGATAATTATCTTCAATATCCCCAGATAGTAAAGAGACTCCATTTAAATTAGTTGTTGCTGATGTTAAATTACTGCTTAATACAGGTTTTGCTTTATCAATTATTAAATTTTTAGTCAGAAGACCACTTGAGTTACCTGCATCATCTAAAGCACTAACAGAAATTGTCAATGAACCATCACTGCCATCAGGAATTTTATCAACAGAAATTGTTTGAGACCAATTATTAAGAGTTATATCTCCCTGATGTAATATATAAATATCTTCTTCTGCGTTAGTAGAAAATTTAGCAATAATTTTTAGTTCTGAAATACTTGTCATTTCATCAAATGCAGTACCATTAAAAAGAAATGAACTATTTTTAAATTGAGTTGAATCGAAAATAGGATCTATAGTAACAATTGGACCGTTGGAATCCATAATAAATGGGATTGAAACAACATCGGATGTTACAACGGTTCCTATAGTTTTACTATCTTTTACACTAACAGAAACAATATATTCTCCATCACTAGTAAACGTATGGGAATATTTTAATGTTACTGGATCAGTTTCATCTTCGTCAAGAATTGCATTAGTTAATGAGTAACTACCTAATGCAACAGGTGAACCAGATTTTTTTATTTCAAAAACTATGGAATCTGTATCTATTTTGTCGTCATCTTTAAGTTCTAGCCAAAAATTTACAGTTCCTGCAAAACTGGAAGAAGTTAATGTTGGCGTTTTAAAAATAATTTCTGGTTTATCCGTATTTTGATCTATAGTTATATTTTTTGCTAATTCAGTCGTGTTCCCTGCATTATCCATAGCTTTTAAATAAAGGACATGAACCCCAGTTGAATATGGTGTTGTATCTAAGGTAATTGTCCTTGTAAATCCATCCACCTCTGTGATTGTTTTCCACTCTTCAGCATCAATTTTATATTGAACTTTATCTAAATTTTTATCAGTCGCTGTAACCTGAATCTTAACTGTTTCGTTTAACTTGGAAGGAATTACCACATTTTTTTCAGCCATTACAGGTGCTGAACCATCAATCACAACCCCTACAGTTTCAGCCGAACTTTTACCACTACCATCAAATGCAACAGCCTTAATATAAACAGACCTTTCAACATTTAATTTAGGTACAGTATAACTCCATGTACCATTTGAATTTAAAGTAACAGGAAGTGGATTTGTCATATCAGCGTCATCTACATATAATGAAAGGCTAGTAACACCAACAGCATCGTAATAAGTACCCGAAACAGTAAAAGAGTTTGCAAAGAAACTACTATCTGTAGGAGAAGTTATTTTCACACTTGGGGCAGTTTTATCTATACCAAAGTAGGCATTGTTTTGAAGTGTAACTACACCTTTACTTTCACCAGAGATATCCTTAGCAGTAATTGTAAAATAATATAATGCTTCTGGCATAGTATTTGTTAAACCTGGAGTCATAGTATAACCAGTCCAAGTATCACTCTCTAAAGCAACTTCCAGGTTATAACTTCTACTGCTAGCAGCATCTGCTGTCCCCTGTTTTATTAAAAGATTATTTTTAGCGTTATAAACAGATAAAACGACGCTACTTAAACCGTCGTCATCTGTAATTCTTCCAGATAGGAAAACTTCACTGGAAAATGCTTTATAGTTATTAGCACTACTCAAATCCCAGTCAGGAAGGATTATTTTAGGAATATCTGCATTCTGATCAATATTTACTTTCAATCTTGTAGTAGTATTTGTTTTTCTTTGTATAGGAGTTAAAACAGACCTGTTACTCTCCTTAGCCAAGTCAACAATAGTTGGGTTTGTTACACCAAGAGATGAGCTAACAGTGGATAGGTCATATTTATAATAATAATAAGGGTTTATATTTCCTGCTTTATCATAAGCTATTACTTCAAGGTAGTATGCTTCCGGAACTGAACTACCCAAACCTAAAGCAAGTGTATCTAACTGATAGGTCCAATCTCCTGTTCCTAAAGCAGCTCCACCATATTTTTTTGAAGGATCCGCTTCAGATACTAAATATACCTCTACCCTATCAATCATTTGATCATAGGCTGTACCACCAACATTTAGCAGACCATTTACAATTACAATGTCTTGATTAGAAGGAGAGGAAACTAAAACAGTTGGAGCTGTGTTATCAAAATATAGTATTCTATTTTTAGAAGAAGTTTTATTTGCAGAGTCTTTTGCTATTATATCAAATTCAATTTCACCATCTATAAAAACTTCAGCATTACTACTATCTATATTAATTGTCCATTTATTATCGGATAATGCTGCTAATGTAGTTACTGTATTACCAATTTTATTAGGATAAGTTATTTTCACTTCAGCCACAGAAGTATCATCACTTACTGTTCCCGATAGAGTAAAAACTCCCTTAATATATTCACCATTCACTGGTGTATCTACAGTTAATTTAGGATCTTCAATATCAACCTTATTACCTAAACCAGGGGTAAATAGATCACAGGATATTAAAAAAACTAATAATAAAAATGTAGTAATTGAGTAATGAATTTTAGATGACATCGATCCTCCAACTTTTTAACATATTATCTCGAAAATTATAAAACTGCAAGAAATATTAATTTCTGTTAATAATATAGAATAATTTTCGGTATGTTAAGTCTTTTTATTTAGAAAAAGAACTCTTTGATTGGAAGATCCTCTAAATTTTAGTTGTGGATCATATTTTTCACGAATAAATGGACCATCAACTAAAACATCTATATTTTTTAATATAGAAGAATATTTACTGTTCTTAAGTAACTCTTCATATAAATAACCAGTATAACACCAAATATTAAGATTTAATTTTTTTATTTCATTAATTAAAATTAATAAATCATCAACATAACGTTCCTGAAATGGCTCACCGCCACTAAATGTCACGCCATCTATATGATCAATATTATTTTTAATTTTCTGAAGCAGATCCAGAGGGGAATAGAATTCCCCTCCATCAAAATCCCATGTTTCAGGGTTGAGACACCCTTTACACTTATGGGGACAACCAGTAAAAAAAATTACACTTCGCCATCCGTCTCCATTTGTACAGCTACTATCGTAAAAACCAGAAACCTTTAACAATTTTAATTACCAAACGAGTGTGATACTCTATCCCTTTGCTCTGCAAATTTCCCTCTGTTCCACTTATCAAGTGTTCCAACTAAATATCCAGTAATTCTTTCTGTAATATCAATATTTGATGAACCGCATTTAGGGCAGACATCTGGTTGTCTATTAAAAAAGTGGGATCCACAATCTAGACAACTATTATCAAAATGATTTATAGACACGTAACCAATATTTATATTTAGCATATAATCAACAGCTTTGTTAACAGCCTTTAAGTTATCTAAAGGGTTACCATCCATTTCAATATAAAATATATGTCCCGCAGGAGTTAAAGGGTGATATTGAGCCTCAATTTTAGCTTTTTGAAAGACTGAACACTTATAATAAACAGGAACATGGTTACTATTAGTATAGTACTCTCTGCTTGTCACTCCATCAATAATACCAAACAAAGCCCTATCTGCATCTGTAAATTTGTGGCTTAAACCTTCGGCAGGTGTTGCAAGAAGTCCAAAATTCTTATCATATTTTTCACTGAATTCCTTACATTTATTATGCATATAAGAAACAATTTCTAAACCTAGTTCCTGTACAGTCTCATCTTCACCATGATGTTTACCTTTTATGTAATTTCCTTCTATATCTTTAGTAGAAGTTAATGCAACTAATGTTTCTGCTAAACCAATAAATCCTATACTTAAGGAAAAATGCTTAATAACATCTTCTACCCTGTCATTACCCTGAATTCCACTATTATGTTCAGCTATATATTTCATTACATAAGGAAACTGCCGGGCAAGAGCCGTTTTTTGCCAATTCCATCTGTTTATTAGTTGTTTTGCTGCTACTTCTAATAATAGATTCAACTCCTTATAGAAAAACTCCATTCTCATTTTTAAATCAACACCTACAGATAGTGACTTTAAGGCAATTCTAACAATATTTATAGAAGTAAAGGATGCATTACCTCTTCCAACAGAACTATTTTCTGCAAACCTGTTTTCAAATACTCTTGTTCTGCACCCCATTGTACTTGGTTCGTAGTACCATCTATTAGGATCGTTTATATCCCACTTTTCATGAGTATTAAAAGGAGCATCTAAATTAATAAAATTAGGAAAAAATCTTTGAGCTGTAACTTCTTGTGCAAGCATAAAAAGATCGTAATTTCTATCTTCAGGGGATCTATTTACTCCCTTCTTAACTTTAAAAATTGATATTGGAAAAATTGCAGTTTTCCTCTCATTTCCTACACCATTTTGAACAGCCTCTAAAAAGCTTTTTATCACCAGACGGCCTTCGGGTGATATATCTGTACCTAAATTCAATGAAGAAAAAGGAACCTGATTTTTAGATCTTGAATTCATTATATTAAGATCGTGAATCATACCCTCCATAGATTGTTTAGTCTCTTTTATAGTTTTATTAATAGCATACTGGAATAATCTCTCTTCACCACTTAACCCATCTAAAGAGTTAAAAATATACTCTTTAATAGCTGGAATTTCTAAAGGCATTTCAATTCCCAGAAAATCAGCGCCTTCCATGTAATATTCTTTAAAAGTCATTTTTACATAGGGTGCCATATAGAAATCAAATGCATGAATAGATTGTCCTCCATGCATTTCATTTTGAGAAGTCTGTATAGATATAGCCGTAAGGCCTACTGCTGTTGAAATTCTTTTAGGAGCTCTAACCCCTCCATTTACTGTTTCAAACCCGTTTTTAAATGGCTTTGATAAATCTGTTTGTATACATGTTAATGATTTTGTTAAATAAAAATCCAAATCATGAATATGTATATCCTTTCTCTCATGTGCAATTCTGTCATCATGATCTAATAGACTCTCTAACGCAAACTCCTTAGCACTTTCAAAACCAACTTTTGAAATCATTCCAGATGGAGTTTCTGTATTCATATTACCATTTTCGTTTGTTAAATCATTTTTTTTAGCTTGTATCATCTCATCAATCTGATGATAAACCTTACTTCTTCTAATTCTATTTCTTTTATTTCTATATAGAATATACTCCTTAGCAATTTCTTCATTTATATGCATAAGTTCTTTTTCTACTAGATCCTGTATTTTTTCTATTTCAATCTGCTTAATACCATCTTTTAATAATTGATTTTCTACTTTAACCGAAATTGCAGAAATTTCATTAGTAACAGTAATTCCTAAAGAGGCACAGGTTTTTAAAACTGCATTCTCTATCTTCATTTTATCAAAACTGACAATCTTTCCATCTCTTTTTACTATATTCATTTAAATCATCCTAGTGTATATTTACAAAACATAACCATTACAACACTACAGATTGTGTACAAGGAAATGTTTTGTAAATATACAGAAGATAGTAAAACTAGTCTACCAATTTATGACTTTTTGAATCAATTAATTCAATTTTATGTTCAGAGATACATTTATCAAAATTACTTACAATATATTCAGGATAGTTTAAAACATCTTTAGCCCAGCTAGAATCGATATTAATAATAACACCTTTATTTCTTCCTAAATTTTTTGATCGGTATAAGCACTTATCAATAATAGATAGCGCATAATTTATATTAATATAATCATTATTTATTTCTGGTGGATAGATCATTGCTCCTATGGAGCAGGTTTTATGTATAATTTCTCCACTTTCAACCTTAAAATCAGTATCCTCAATGCTTTTTCTAACTTTTTCAACAACAGCTGGTAAAAAATCCTTCTTAAAATACCTTAAAATTAGTAAAAACTCTTCACCACCAATCCTAATAACATAATCCTCTGGTCTTACAATGTAGCTAAAAACTCTACCTAGCTCCTTAATAACCATATCTCCAGAAAGATGGCCGTAAGTATCGTTTACTAATTTAAAATAGTCTAAATCAACAAGGATTACAGCATATTTGCTATCACTTCCCAATTTTTTACTTTTTTCAGAAATGACATCTTCTAAAAATCGACGATTATAGAGACCTGTTAACGCATCTTTATACGATCGTTCCTTAAGTTGCTTATTTACTAAAATTAGCTCTTTTGTTCTTTTATTTACTGCTTCTTTTAATTCTTGATTATAGGAATTTAATCTATTAAGAATTGATATATTTTTTAGGCTAAAAGATACTTTTTCTGCTATAAGGCTATATATAGAAGGTGAGGCATTGGCAAATTCTGTTATAACATACCCTTTTTCGATCCCATCTGTCTCAATAAAAGAGATAACAAAGGAACTATTTTTTACTTCGCCTAAATTGTGAGGAATGAGTCTTGATAAATTAAAACTATGTCTATTTTCATATAAAAATTTATCCTTCTCTTTACTAAAAAAAAGTTCACCCCAACCTTGCCTAAAACTATATAGAACAATAAAACAGTTCTCAACATTTAAATATGGCAGATAAACATTTAAAATATTTCTAAGTTCATCCTCACTACTACAAGTTAAAAGTAAATCGCTAATTTTATTAATAAATTGCATTGTTGTTTTATTATCTGATAGAATAATATCAAGTAAGCGTTTCTCAGTACTAAAAATTTCCATAAATGCATTGGATATACCTGTGTTAAGAACTAAACGTTGCTCGAATCCAAGATTAATTCCCATAAGGTTATTCTGAAACTCTTCTAAAACAAGAGTCCAAAACGCAGCATCGAACTGATCATTATCATGATTAAGTAGAATTTCTTTAATTACGTCTTTTATAATTAAATAATTCTTGGTTTTGCTTGACTCTAAAATTGAATCCCCTATTTTTTGCAGTGAAATATTTGGAGTGGAATTATACTTCCCTAAAATTGATGAAATAGAACTTTTTATGCTTTCTGAAATATCAAAATAGTTTAAATTCTTTCTATTATCTGGGGAGATATTTTTAAATTTTGTGCACCCACAAGACTCCCTAATAACAACACTAGCATCCAGTTTTAAATCATTTTCTAACTCTTTTTTATTCAAAATATTAAAAATATAAACTCCAGCTTTAAGCCCTGCATTAAAAACAGGTTGTCTGGCTGTTGTAAGAGATGGAGTAAAACTGGAACTTAACCCAATATTATCAAAACCTGAAACTCCAACATCATTTGGGACATTAAGCCCTCTCTTTTTTAGTGATCGAATAACTTCAATCGCGGTACTATCATCACAACATATAATTGCATCGAAAGTTTCTTTTCTAACATCCATTAATAATGATAAAGCTTTCCTTCCATCTCCAACTGAAAAATTACCAGGTGAAATTAATTTATAATTAATTTGAATATTATGATCTATTAAACAATTTTTATATGCATTAAACCTTTCAATAGCCTCTGGATTTTCTTCAGGGCCCTTAATAAAGGCAATATTTTTATAACCATGATGATTTATAAAGTGTTCTGTTATCTGATAAATTCCATCATACCCATTTATATGAATATTAAATTTATTTTCTAATTTTACCCCAATACTCAGTATAGGAATATGGGGTAGATGACTAATAAATAGGTGGAAAAGTTCATCTCCCAGTTTAGTGATTAATGGCACCGATAAAATTACTATAAAATCCAAATCACTATCTTTAATTACAGAACACCATTTATTCTCCTTATCCTGCCTAAAATCATTGGCAATAAAAACAAAAAAACGCATTTTTTCTACAGAACAATAGGATTTAAATCCATTTATAAAACTCTGCTGATAGATATCACATAGATCTGTAACTATAATTCCAACATTAATCATGTTAAAATTATAGTATATATCTTATACTAAATTTAGGAGAAATTATGAAAAGAGAAATTTTTTACAGTAATTCTTTCTATCCTTCCAGTTATACCAAAGTTTTAGAGTTTATTAGGGATAATTACTCAGAATCAAAAAATACAAATCAAAATCTTATAGGTTATATTTTACCCCATGCAGGCTGGATATACTCAGGTTCTGTTGCATTAAAAGGATTATCTAATAAACCGGACATAAACATAGAAAACATCTATATACTAGGACCTTCCCATAGGGTTCCATTTCCGGGAGTCGCGGTAACAGATTATAAATCATATAAAACTTTAAATGGTGAATTTCATATCAACTCAAAGATAAATAGTGATCTTCTTAAAATTAAAGGGGTTTGTGTAAATAATAAAGCCCATGATTTAGAACACTCATTGGAAGTTCAATTAGAATTTCTATACTACCTATATCCACATGCACAAATTATACCCTTGGTTGTAGGCTTTAACTCAGAAAACATATTAGTTGAAATTTTTAAATACATTTTGTCTACTTCAAATTCCTTGATTATTATAAGTAGCGATCTCTCACACTATCTAGAATATAATACTGCTACTACATTGGACAAATATACAATTGAGGAAATTATAAACAATAGACAAATAAGCAGTTCTACGGCTTGTGGATCAAATATAATCAATGGTTTTACATTATTTAATAACAGATCTGAATATGTTTTAAAGTTATTTGAGTATAAGAACTCTGGGGATACATCCGGGGATAAATCCAGGGTTGTAGGTTACTCAGCAATAGGAATTTATAAAAATGGATAGAGACTTACTACTTTTAGCAAGAAATGAAATTTTAAAAGAACTTAAATTACCATACAATGATATTAAAATAAAAAAAGATTGGAATGAAAAGTTAGCAACATTTGTTACTTTAACCAAAAATGGGAATCTACGTGGGTGTATTGGATCTTTAATACCAACAAAACCCTTGTATCAAGATATTAAATATAACTCTATTCAATCAGCATTCTATGATCCAAGATTCGAAAAACTTTCAGAAAATGAATTAGATCAGGTTAAAATTGAAATTTCTTTATTATCCTCATTAAAGCAAATGAAATTCAAAAGCGAGCAAGATCTAATAAATCAACTAATACCATTTAGGATGGGTTTAATATTAGAATATGGATTTCATAGAGGGACATTTTTGCCCCAGGTGTGGGAATATTATCCTAATCCTAAAGATTTTTTTAATCACTTAAAAATTAAAGCTGGTCTTCCAATTGATTTCTATAATAAGAATATGATTATTAATTTTTATGAAGTAGAAAAATGTTCAGAATAAATTGCGACTTATGTCCTAATAATTGTAAAGGACAAATCGGAATCTGTGGAAACAGACTTGAAAATATTGGGAAATTTTCAGCAATTGCAATTGATCCTATAGAAAAAAAGCCTTTTTACCATCTATATCCAAAAAGCAAAACCCTCTCATTTGGAGGAATTGGTTGTAACTTAAAATGTCCATGGTGCCAAAATTGGAATATTAGTAAAGAATTTACCAATGTTGGAACAACAGTTCTATCACCGCAGGATATATTGCTATTAGCAAAAAAGTATGAAATGAAAACAGTCTCATTTACATATAATGAGCCTACAATTTATTATGAATTCATAGTAGAAGCAGCTGAACTACTTTTAGAGAATAAGATTGAAACACTTATAGTTTCATCGGGTTATATATCATCTAAATATTTAGAACCATTTTATAAAAATGTAAAAGGTGCAAATATAGATTTAAAATGTTTTGACAGTTCTAATTACAAAAATATAATTGGTGGAAAACTTGAAACAATATTAAATACCCTGGAATATTTAAATAGCTCATCTACATGGTTAGAAATTACAACCCTTATAATACCGGAATTTAATGATAGTAATACAGAAATAAAAAAAATGTGTAAATGGATATATTCAACTTTAGGAAGTGAAGTTCCAATACATTTTTCTGCATTTCACCCTAGTTACAAATATTTAAATAAAATAAATACTCCAGTAAAAAAAATTGAAGAGGTTATAAAAATAGCTAAAGACGAAGGATTACAATACGTCTATTCTGGAAACATTTAAGTAAATGATTTTAATAAAGCAATCTCTTTAGCCCAAATTTGTTCATCAATAGTCTCTAAAATAATAGGCATATCGTTAAATCGGTTATCCGCCATTAAATATTTAAAAGCATCAATTCCAATAAACCCTTCACCTATGGAGTGGTGTCTATCCTTTCTACTTCCTAGCTCTGCCTTGGAATCATTTAAATGTACACCTTTTAAATATTTAAAACCAATAATACTATCTAATTCTTCCATAGTCCTATTGTATTCAACCTCTGTTCTAATGTCGTACCCAGACACAAATAGATGACATGTATCCAAACAAAAACCGACCCTGGATTTATCTGATATATTATTAATAATACTTTTTATATGCTCGAATTTAAAACCTAGATTACTACCTTGTCCTGCTGTATTTTCCAATATAACAGATACACCGGAAGTAATTTCTAATGCCTTATTAATTTCGTTGGAAATAACATTTAAACACTCATCTGTAGAGAAACCGTTTAAATGTGCACCAGGATGTATATTTAATTTATCTAGTCCTAATTGTTTACATCTATTAAGTTCATCAACTAATGCATTTCTGGACTTTTCTCTTTTTTCTTCATCAGGATTACCTAAATTAATAAGGTAACTGCCATGGGGTAGTACATATTTGGAGTCAAAACCATTATCTACCATATTCTTTTTAAATAAAGAGACATTACCAGAAGTCAAATCCTTTGCAACCCATTGTCTTTGGTTTTTTGTAAATAAAGCAAAGGCTGTGGCATTTATTTCATGTGCATTAATTGGAGCATTTTCAACACCACCAGAAGCCGAAACATGAGCACCTATATATTTATTTCCCATTATTACTCCATAATTCTTTATCTTCGCTAATATTTTTTAACATTTGTCCATGTTTATACAAAAGTTCACTTTTTTCATTTAAATTTGCATTTTTATCTCTTATTCTTACAAAGTCTAAATCTTTTGAAAACCATTTTTCTCCAAACTCATAAAGTACTTCTTGTACTGTTAAAGAATCAGATTCCTCTAAAATATCTGTAAATTCCAAATTATGCATAATCCAGTATTTAGAACTATCATTTTTACTTGACCTTATATACCAAAGTGAAACAAAAGGTGCAGAAACCCATTCCAAAAAGACCCTACCATTATAAGGGATCTGTTTTTCACTTAAATAATCTAAAACATTTGTGTATTCTTTATTAGTCCATTCTTCATGTATATTCATTTCTTCCACCAAATTGAGTACTCACACCCACAATATTTTTGTCTATAGAGTCCTAACTCTTTAGATAGTTTAACACTGTTGTTATAACCATTATTTTTTGCAAAATCGTGTTCGTAGTATTCAACACCATATTCTGCACCTACTTCTTTTCCTATATTTATTATTACATTAGAGTTCTTATGGGGACTAATAGTAAGAGTCGAAGTAAAGTATTTAATTCCTTCCTCTTTTGCTTTTTTTGCAGCAAGTTCAAAACTAAACCTAAAACATTTTAAACATCTACTACCCTTTTCTGGCTCATTCTCCAGACCTTTTATACTGTCTAACCAATCCCCGTGATTATATTCTTCCTTAATTATCTCTTTTTTATAGTAACTTGATACAGCATTTGCAGCATCAAATCTCTTTTCAAATTCATCGTTTGTATCAATATTAGAGTTAGCAAAATATAAAACAACATCCATATCATCTACTGCAGGAATAGAACCAACAGCACAGGGTCCACAACAAACATGGAGTAATAATTTTTCTTTCATACTAATAATGTACCCAAATGTTAGGGTAAATACAATATTAAGTTAGAAGTTAGTTAATTCATCATTTGAGGACTAAAACTGGATATACAACTTTTAATTATAAATTTATAACACGATTATGAAAATAAAAACTAAATTACTAACATTTATAGGTGGCTCATCAATTTTACTTTTAGTTACTGCATTTATTCTATTAGTAATCATGACCACAGAGAAAATTGAAAAAGATCTGTTTAAACAACTGGAAAATGAAAAAATAAATATTTCTAAACAGTTAGATGATCTAATTACAACATCGGCACGTAGTTACTTATCTGCTGTTGGAAATGAATCGGAACACATAGTGGATACCTACTATAGGTTATACCAATCCAATGAATTGTCCTTTGAAAAGGCAGAGGAGTTAGTTTTAAAAAGTCTGACTGAATACAATTTTTTAGAGTCTGGTTTTATTTTTATCACAAATAATGATGGTATTATAATAAGCCACCCCGATGCTAAAAAAATAGGGACAATATCCCCAATGCAAGCGTGGATAAGAAGACAAAAAGATGATGAACGTAATTTCAAGTCATACGAAGAGAGCAATAGAAACAAGATCGTTTACAGGGTTTACAATAAAAACTTCGATATAAATATATGTGTTACAGTTTTTACATCCGACTTTATATCTGCATTAGATATGGGAGAATTAAATAAGACTATAAGTAATATTAATATAGGAGATAATGGGTATCCTTTCCTATTAAATAAATATGGTGTAGTACAAACAGAAAGAGATTCTGAGCTAATTAATCAAAATATATTAGGCTACCTGGATGCTGATAATAATAAAATTTTTGAAAGAATAATTACAGATAAAGATGGATATTTTACATACAAATGGTTAGAAAAAGATGGTAATATAAAAAATAAATTTGCATCATTCTTATATGAAAAAAATTCAGGTCTCATTATTGTCATAACAGGGTATAGAAACGAAGTATTTGGAACTGTTGAGAGCATTAAAAAATTTCTAATTATATTTGGATCTATACTAATTATTTTACTTCTAGTAATTATATATTTTATTGCTACAACAATAACTACTCCAATAGTTCACTTTACTAACAGATTAATTGATATCTCACATGGTGATGGTGACTTAACCCAAAGAATGACAAGAGAAAGCAAAGATGAAATTGGAATTATGGTTAATAACTTTAATTACTTTTTAGATGTATTACATGATATGGTTGCAGAGATAAAAGATTCTGCTTCTAAATCCTATGAATTAAAGGATAAAATAGTTTACAGGATCAATGAAACATCCGCTTCTATAAAGAAAATACACTCAAATATAGTAAGTATAAAAAATCAATCAAAACAGTTAAAAGATTCCGATGTAGAAACACTTTCGAACTATTTAATCAATTCAATGACACAAATTAGTAAAGGGAGTGAAAAAATAAGCAACTCTATGGATTCTGTAACAGAAAACACACTACTACTGGAACAAAACACAGATAAACTCATACGAAAAGTTAATCGATTTAAAATATAAACAAGGGTTTATCCCTTGTTTACTCTATAGGTTCACCAAGAATAACTTCTTTATAATAATTAATATGAGGTAAAAAAGTTTTATTGGATTGTAAATTATAATGTATAGAATTAATGATTATATCTAGATAAAGGGTATCACTAGAATATCTAATAATTTCATCAAAGACTTCTGATTCTATAACAGCAGTATATCTTGTTTTACCTTTATCTATAAAAATTATATTTACTTGATCATCATTTATTTCTATTTTTTTGTTTGCTGAACTTATTACTATAGAAGTTGGAACAGTCCTAAAAAAAGTACTATCTGAATAGAGTGTAAAATTCATAATAACCTTGGGAATACCATTATCTTCTGCTGTAGGGTAATTTCTGTATAAAAAATCAGCATCAAATTTTATTTCCTTATTCAAAGAATCCCACTCTCTAGAAGGGAAAAAATATTGAATATTTTTTTTGTTTATAAAAAACTCAACACCAGGATCAGTTGAAACACATGAAGAGATACTTAATACAATTAAAAGAAGTAGAATAAATTTATTTTTTTTCATAATAATATAAAAAAAGAGCTTTTTTCAAAGCTCTTTCTTTTTTATTTACCTGTTACTGTACAAGTAAATGTTGTCATTAGTCCACCTAAGAACATTTTGTATTCAAAATCAACTGTAGAAATCTCTGAGATACCACCGTTTTGAGCTGCAGCTTGAATACCTGCATCTACATTTCCGTAAATCCCTAAGTAAATTGTTCCTGTAGATTGTCCAACTAACTCTCCAACTGGATTAGTAGTAGCTGCAACAGGTGAATTCAAACTTGCACATGAGAAAATCATTGTTGATAAAAATAATACACCAACAATCTTTAATAAATTTTTCATAATTAAATCTCCTTTTAATAATTTAACTAAAGTATATTAATCTAAAAAAAAAAGTCAAACACAAAAAAAAAAATTTAATTGCTGTTATTTGCTATCTTCAATATAATAATTTTATGTTTTTAATATGGTTAATTTTAATATCGTTTATTTTAATAAGTACAGTAGTTTATACCGTAGCTAGGTATAAGAATCAATTTATAGTTTTACGTATAGTTCAACCACTAACAACTCTTCTCTTTGTAATATTGGCATCAGTTGGAACATTAAGATATGGAATGCATCATACGTACACTATGTTAATTATGTTAGCACTAACATTTGCTTTAGCAGGAGATTGTAATTTAATAGAATTAAAAAAGAATAAATATTTCTTAATTGCAATTCTTTTTTATTGGTTAGGCTTAGTGAGCTATTCCACTACCTTCACAATATTTCAAGGCGTTTCTAAGGCTAGTCTAATACTCTTTCCTATTTTAATAGTTATAACACTTATCACAATTAAAAAGTTTTTTTGGGAAGGGATGAAAAAAAATAACATGGTTGCTGCAATTTTAATCTACTGTTTAGCCTGGTGTTATTTATTGTCTATAACATTAACACTTTGCTTTAATAGTACATTATTATTATCAACACTACAAAAGGTTTTAATTATGCTGGGAACTGGTCTCTATTTCCTGGGAGATTTAAATCTATCATTTCATAAGTTTAATGAGAAATTTGAAAATAAGCCTTATTGGCTTGGAGCTCTTTTATACTGTATAGGGCAGACATTAGTGGCTCTTTCAGCTTCTCTTTTTACAATATATAATATTTAAGAATTATAAGGAAATTAAATGGCAGTACGAGTAGGTAAACAATTATTTGGTCTAAGTAGATTAAAAGAATTAGTTAAAATGAGTCTAAACAAAAAAATGTTACAGTTACCATTGCATAAAAAACTGGGTTTTGCTTTTGCAATAAGTAAAATGAAATTCACTAAAGTTGGAGATAAACTTTATACAAATACATTTACTCCATTTTATCCATCATTAGCGTATGATCGATATTTAGATGGTGTAATAAAAACTTCCAATGGAATTGCTACTCCTATAATTACAAATTTTGCAGTAACAGCAAAATGTCCTTGTAATTGCTGGCATTGTTCATTCTCGGATAGAACTAAAAAAGATCAATTAACCCTTAAAAATTTAAAACAAGCTATATCTGAAGTACAGGATATGGGAACTAGTATCATTGGGATAACTGGTGGGGAACCACTTTTAAGAAGCGATCTGGAAGAGATAATTGCCTCAATCGATGAAAGATCAATGCCTATAATGTTTACTACTGGTTATAACCTAACTAAAGAAAGAGTTACAAAATTAATTGAAGCTGGATTAAAAATGGTTATAATTAGTGTTGATCATTACGATGCAGAAAAACACGATAAAGGACGTGGTAAAGAAGGTATGCATGCAACTGCACTTAAAGCTATAAAACTCTTTCAAGAGCAAAATTTATATACTGCTGTTTCATTTGTACCCAATAAAGCTATTGTAAGCGATAAAGAAGAGCTTTATAAAATCCTTGATTTCTTTAAAGATCTTGGATTAAACGATATGAGATTAACGTCTCCAATACTCAGTGGCCAATTAACTGCTAAGCTTGATGAGAAGTTAACAGAAGAAAACGTAAAAACAGTTCAAGAAGTTCAGGAATTTTGCTCTAAAACTAAAGACTATCCTGGCGCTTTTGTTTATGATTACTTTGAAAGTGATAAAATGTACGGATGTGGAGCAGGTTTCCACTATATATTTATAGATTCATCTGGTAATGTTTGTCCTTGCGATTTTGCTATGCTGGGCATGGGAAATATTAGAGAAAAATCTATAACAGAAATATGGGGAGAAGTATCCAAGCATTTTAAAGCACCAGGGTGTAAGTGTTACGCCAATGTTATTAGTAAGTCTATAGAGGAAAAAAATGCAGAGTTAATGCCATTAAGTACTGCTGATTCTTTGGATATTATTAAGAAACATCCACCTTTTGATAAGGAGAAATTGCCGGAATTTTATAAAAGAATGAAATTCCCAATTGAAGAAATTAATAGATGATAAATTGTTCTGAATGTTTAGTAGATGACTATGAAATAAATATCTCTGATTTACTAAATATAATTCCTTATATCCCGTATTCTACACTGAAAGAGTTAAGTTCAGCTCAATGCTGTGCATTTAGGGATTATGCAATAAATAAGGAAGGAACAATTGTATTTTTTGACATTGTACAGTTTTCACCACTTGTTTTTTCATTTATTAAAGATGGAAATTCAGGAGTGGAAATTGTTAATAAAATACTAACTGAATATTATACAGAACTAATAATTCCATTAAGAAAATTTGGTGGAACAGTGTATCAATTTGCTGGTGATTCTGTACTTGTTGGATTTGATCCAGATGAAAATGAATCACCAAAATTTAATATAGAAAGAGCTCTATCTGCAGTATCTGATTTTATTATAAATTTGGAAATTTTTAATAGAGATTTTATGTCTCAATATAATAATAAAATACAGATACGTATTGGAATAAGCTATGGTAGTTATTCCCATATTATACTTGGAAGTAAGGAGCTATCTTTTACTTCAGCTATTACAGGAAAAGCAGTTACCGAAGCAATTGAAGCTGAAAAAGGAATACACCCAGATGAAATCTGTGTAAATAAAAACATTCTTAAATATATCGATTTAGCAGTTAAAAATAGGGAACTTAACCAAGACAATTATGTTTTAAAGGAAAATTATTTCGATCCTGTTGATTATAGTGTTTCATTAAATGTTCCAGAGTTTATGGAAAATCCAAGATTTCTTACCAGATGCAGAAGGTTTATAAATAATGAGATATATAAACGAGCTCTATCTGGATTTGAAATATTAAGTTCTGAGCATAGAGAGATAACCTGTCTTCTTTTAAGAGTTACAGGAATTAACTTAGTAGAAAATCCAGATGAAGGAATAAAAAGCCTTAATGAATTTTATAGATTTGTTCAAAAAGAAGCAGATAGATATGGTGGAACTCTTTTAAAACCCGATTTATCGGATAAAGGTAGTGTATTTATTATTATTTTTGGGGCTCCGTTAGCAATGGAAAAAAAGGAACTTCTAACACTACAGTTTGCAATTAAATTACTTAAAGAAAAAAAGAAATTTAAATCTATAGAGAAATTACAATTTGGTATATCTACAGGAATGGCATATTGTGGGGACTTTGGTACATCTATAAGAAAAGATTATTCAATTATTGGTAATGTTATAAATATTGCAGCAAGATTAATGACATTTTCAAATGAATCTGGAATTTATTTAGATGAAAACAGCATAAAAAAGATTAATGATGGATTTATATATAAGGAATTAGGATTTCTTAATTTTAAAGGAATATCAAAACCTATAAATACATTTAAACTACTTAAGATTAAGAGAAATAGCGATTCCCTCTTAAATTTAGTTTCAAATACTAAAATTATTGGAAGAGATGTAGAGTTAAATTATTTAATGAATCACTATTTAGCAGCAACTAATAAGAATGGTAATTGTACAGGGATAATTGCTGATGCTGGAATTGGTAAAACACTTCTAGTTAATACATTTTTAACTAAATTTGACCCTATAACAACTGAGATATTAACAGCAAAATGTTTTTTATATGAAAAAAGCACCCTATTTTACCCTTGGAGAGAGATCTTTTTACATCTATTTAGTATTCCATTGAATAGTTCAAGGGATAAAATAATTGAATCTGTCCAGGGTTATTGCAATGGGCAGGATGATCCTCAATTACATATATGGGGTCCCTTAATCCTTAAGATTATGGGTATAGATATAGATGAACATTCTGAAACTTATGGTATATCTCAAGCTCAGAAAGAGATTATGCTGTTTCAAGTTATTTTAAATATTTTAATTAAAAAATCAAAAAATAAACCATGTCTAATTATTTTTGAAGATATACATTGGATAGATGATAAATCTCAGTTATTGTTAAAATATATAATATCCGAAATTTCAAAAGAACAAATATATTTAATTTTTACAACAAGAGATGAAGATTTTTCAAATCTTTTAACAAGATATAAGCACTACGAACCTCTTTTAGTATCAACATTAAGTATTGAAAGTTCTAGAAATCTGATTCAGCATCTTTTAAAATTAAAAGAAAATAATGTGGAGCTTGAAAACAAAATTATTAAAGCTTCTCAATGTAATCCATTTTATATAGATACAATTATAAAAAGTTTGAAAGATAATAAAATGATTACATCTGATGAAACAGGAATTTTTACTATTAATGGAAATATAAAAAATCTTGAAATTCCTGACTCTATTAAAAATGTTATTCTATCCAGAATAGACTTATTAGAATCCAAGGAACAACTTGTGATAAAAACTGCATCTGTTTTAGGCCACAATTTTCCATATATGCTTTTATCTAGTATGCTAGATAGTAAATTATCAGATGATAACGAATTAAAGAAATCTCTTGATATACTGGAATCCCATGATCTAATGAACAAAGAAGATATAACTGCAAGTAGTTATATGTTTAAACATATGTCTATTAGAGATGTGGTGTACCAAACTCTATTACAGGGAACCAGATCCAGACTAAATTTAACACTAGCTTCTTATTTAGAAGAAAATTCAAAAGAGGATCTATTTAGTTATTCAGAACGTTTAGCTCTACATTTTTTTAATGGTGGTGAATATAGTAAAGCTTTATATTATTCTTTAAAATCATCGGAAAAAGCAAAGAGTCTTTTTGCAACAGAAGATGTAATTCAACACAACTTAAAAGCCTTGGAAATTTGTAAAATTAAAGAGTCAGAGGAAAATGTAGAACTAAAAGATACAACTTTTAAAATAAAGTTAGATCTAATTAAGACATATCGTAGTATTGGACAATATGAAAATGCACTAAACTACTGTAACACAGTAGTTAGTGAAATTGAAGATAATTATAATATTGCACAAATATATAAAGAGATGGGACATATTTATCAAGAAATTGGAGATATGCAAAATTCTATATTTATCTGTGAAAAAGGCTTAAAATTATTAGGATGCTATGTACCCGATAGTCTATTTAAAACATATACGTCTATTGGACTTCATTTAATAATTAGAGTATTAAATGATATACCTCTTATCAGAAATATAAAATACAATCCAAATAATTTTGATAAGCTTAGACTTATTGTAGATTTATTATCGATAGTTAATAGAATTTACTATTTTGACATGTTGGAAAAATCTGCTTGGTCTGCTGTTTTACAGTATAATATAAGTGAACATATAGATAGTAAAAGACTTTTAAGCCTTGCAGCTACTGATTTTGGGGTAGCTATGGTTAGTTCAGGAATGAAAAACTTTGGATTCAAACATGCTAAAAGAGGTGTAGAAATTTCCTCAACATTAACCGACTTAAAAACAATATCTATTTGTAAATCCAGGTTTGCCCTATACTATTTATTTCATAACGATTCTAAAAAAAGTAATGAACTACTAGAATCTGCAATACTTAATTATAAAAAAATTGGTGAAATGTGGGAACTAATGACTGCTTTAGGTACTCTTGGACAAAATTATTTTAATTTAGGTGAGTATGATAAATCTATTTCTTCCTATGTAGAAGCAGATACTATTGCAAAACAGCTAAATTCCCTTGCTCATCAGGCATGGAGATATTGTAAAGTACCATATATGAACTATATAAGAGGTAAAATTTCTTATTTTGATGCTACAGCAGGCCTATTTAAAGCAGTAGAAATTAGTACTCAAGCAAGAGATACAATGAACCTATGCATAACATATGGGCATTTGATCGAATTAGCAATAATAGAGAATCAGAAAAAAGAGATTCATAGATTAATAGATCTTATAATTGAATCAAATAAAACATACATTGCTGATATCCCTCATATTAGGATTTCACTAATAAATGCATGCGAAGGTGCTATATATCTTAGTGAATTAACTAAAGATATTGATCAAAAAATATTTTATAAAGATAAAATAAAATATCTATTAAAGTGGATAGACAAACTTTCAAAAACATATAAATATATTTATGGTCCATATTTAACAGTTTTAGCTAGATATTATAATTCTGTTAATAATAATAAAATGGCAAAAAAAACAATTACAAAATCTTTAAATGAATTAAAGAATTCTCCATATAAAAGAGAATATGCACAGAGTTTAAAACTGGCTTCTGTAATCTCCCCCCAAAATGGGAGTGATTACATAAAGTTACATGACTCAATATACTCTGATTTAGGTTTAATATATTAAATTTCTTTTATTTTAAATATTACTAAATTATCGTTAAATATTTTAAAATGTGTAAAATTTAACTCAAGCATCTTATTAAATAACTCTTTTACTAGATCCTTATTTTCTATAATTTCAGCTTCTCCTGTAATTAAATCACTATTTTTAAATGAAAATTTTAACTTATTTGTATCCTTTAATCTTTCAACCTTACTACTATCTTTTAGTGTTAAAGTATAAAAAAAACCATTAGACTTTAACCCATGCATCATTGCTTCAAGCCCATCTTGATTTATTTTTATAACTTCATTAGCTTCTATACTATCAAACATAATAACTCCTTTACTCTTAATAGTAATAATTACTAATTAAATAGTCAATCTATATATATAAATTAGATATATTTTATTATATAATACTCAAGAGGTATTTATGTTAAAAAAAATAGAGAGCAGTAATGCTCCTCAAGCGATTGGACCCTACAGTCAAGCTATTGACAATGGTCAACTTATATTTGTATCAGGACAACTTCCAATTGAGAGAACAACAGGGGAGTTTATTAAAGGTGATATAAAAGAACAGACAAAGCAGTGTATTTTAAATATTGAATACATTTTAAAAGAAGCCGGATTAAGTCTCAAAAATGTTGTTAAAACAACTGTGCTATTAGACAATATTAATGATTTTTCAAATATGAATGAAATATACTCCAGACATTTTACAGAACCATATCCCGCAAGAGCAGCTTATGAAGTTGGAAAATTACCAAAAAACTCACTAATAGAAATTGAAGTTATTGCTAGTAGATAGAATTTATTAATTCATGGATTATTTCTGCTGTAATTCCCCATATTGTTCCATATGGGGTTTTATAAACATATACTTTATGTTTGTTATGTCCCCATGGATTTTCATAATAAGATGAAATACCTAACTCTTTTACAGGTAATAATGTTATATTCTCACCATTTTCATTAGTTATCTTTGGTAAAATTTCCACACGAAGGTAGTATTCTTCTGGTCTATTGGTGTAAAAATAACTTATAGGGAGTGTAAACACAGACTCTACTTCATCTTTATTTATAATAAGTTCGTTTATAGATTTTATTTTTAATAGAGCAATAACAGGTTCAATAATAACTCCTATAACCGCTATTAATATATTCATAGATCCTAGTATTTTTACTTTATTGCTCTCAACTCCTATTTCTTCATAGCACTCACGAATAGCAGTATCAATATAGTTTTTATCCA
>JAFGYD010000013.1 GCA_016936295.1 Spirochaetales bacterium
ATACAATATATATAAAAAATATAAATTTTAAGTTAATAAATAAGGTTGAGTGGATATATAGTAAAACCCTAAAATATTTTATTCGTAGACATTTAATTACAAAAATTTTAGTTTTAGTACTAATAATTTTAACTCTGTTAGCACTTAAATTTATTCCTGTTTCATTTTCTAGCCCGGAAATAGATAATAAAATTCTACTTACAGCAGAGATGTCTGGAAATACCTCTATGGATAAATTATTAGAAGCAAGGGATGAAATAAATAGAATAATTTTACAGAACCCGACTGTTATAAATACCACGTATAGAGTTGGTGCTAATAGGGATGATATGGATTTTTATGGGAATCCAGTAACATCATCCACTACAATTTATGGAACCATCTATATAGATGAAAAGATGATAAAAAACAAGGAGAATTTAATTAAAAATATCGAGAATTCTATAACTTTTAATAATATAAAAATTAAACTTTTTGAATCACAGGATAGTATTGGAAAACTACTAAAAATGGGGAATACAAAATATTCATGGAGTATTTATTCCAGGGATCAGGAAACTTTACAAAATATTAATTGGTCAGCGGTATTTCCAAATTCCAGTTTTTTTCCTACAGGAAGCAACAGTGTAATTTCATCAGTTCCAAATCTACGAATGTTAAGCAATATTGGTGTAACTCCTAAAATAATTCTGGAATTTATTCGAAGTTATATATCAGGTCTATATTTAGGAGAACTGGAAATAGATAAATCTTTCACACCCATCAAGATAATTCATAAGGATTTTAATATGTTATCAGTAACAGATTTATCAGATTTAATACTCCCCCTAGGTGGTAATAGATCTATTCGTATTGGTGATTATGTTAATTTTAAGGTTATTGAGCAAAATAAAGCACTTCTTCGATTGAATAAAAAGGATTCGATTATTATAAAAAGTAATGAATTATTAAACTTTAACTCTTTAAAAGATGATTACAATTTAGAAGTTATTTCAAATAACGACTCTGTAATATATGAAAAATCTAGGGAAATACTCTATATTTTTGCCCTAGCCCTTCTTTTTCTCTTTCTATTTCTTGTTATTCAGTTTGAATCATTTAAGGCTCCCTTACTTATACTATTAAGTCTTCCCCTCTCCATTCCCGGTGTATTCCTAGCTATTATTATCTCTAAAAATAGTATAAATATTACTTCTTCACTTGGGCTTCTTACTCTATTTGGAATAACAGTGAATAGTTCAATAATTCTTAAAGAAAAGTCTAATACTCTACTCAAAAGAGGTAAAAATGTGGTCTACTCATCGTTTATCAGCTCTCTTGAAAGGTTAAAGCCAATTCTTGCTACATCGTTAACAACTGTGTTTTCTCTACTACCAATTGCTTTCCAACTATTTGGATCAAATACTCAGAGTGGTATGGCATGGGTAATAATTGGTGGAATGTTTTCATCTACAATACTTTCACTATATCTAATACCTATTTTATCTATGAGATTTTATGAAAAAGAGTAAGTATATAAAAATATCTATAATAATTATTACTCTAACAATTTCTCTTTGGTCTCTTAAAGATTTTAATTTCACCAGTAATGAAATTAGAGGTGATAATATTTTTGTTATTACATTTAAAAATTACGGGATGGATGGAAAAAGTATGGAGAAATCCATAACTATTCCCCTTGAAAAAAGGCTTAAAGACATTCGTGGTTTGTCTAAAATAAGAAGTGTTACAGAGTATGAAACAAGTAAATTTCTTTTAGAGATGAAGGATGACTATATATATACAGAGAGTTATTTAGATATACAGGATAGAGTTTATGAATTTTATGATACCCTTCCCAGTTCGGTGCAAAAACCTGTAATTTATTCATCATCTAATTCCGAAGCACCAATAATTACACTTTCTGTAAATAATTTATCTTTCAATAAAAAGGATATTCAATCAATGATTGAGAGAATAGATGGTGTAGGTGAAGTACAGATAGGAGGAATACAAAATAGTGAAATTCATTTAACCCTTGAACCAGACAAAATGGCTACCTATGGTATAGATACTACTCAAGTAATAGGTTTACTAAAAAACACCTATGTAGATGAAACTATTGGAATAATTGAAACCAAGGCTAGTAAAACATTGTTAACTTTTAATACAAAAATTACTTCTATAAATGAATTAAATAATCTTTCTCTTGGTATTGATGGTAAAAATATTCTATTAAAATCTCTTGGAACGATGTCCTGGGAAAACCCAAAACCTGAAGCCATTAGTAGGGTTAATGGAATAGAGGTTCCTGTAATATATATTTTCAAAGAGGGTTCAGGGAATATTCTATCTATTTCAAAAAAAATAGATGAACTTATACAAAATCAAGCGGTTTTAAATATAAGTAAAATCTCAGATAGGGGAGAAGAGCTAAATAGAGCTATAAAATCATTTATCATAAATATTTTAATATGTATGTTTATAGTCTCTTTTTTTAGTTTCTATTTTTATAGATCTTTTAAAATGATGATTATTTTACTACTTAGTTTCCCTTTTTATACTATTTTATCCATATCTTTTTTAAATTTTATTGGTGAAAGTATTGGACTATCTTCCATACTGGGTTTGGGACTATCTATAGGTTCTGTAGCAGATAGTACAATTATTATGCTATCCTCAAAAAATAAGAAGGATGATAATATTGTTTTATCCCTTATATCCTCTGCAATAACAACTGTTATTGTAACAACCCCACTTTTACTATCAAAATCAATCTCTGCAAATGTTTACAAAATAGCCCTATCATTATCAGTATTTATAATATTATCTACACTCTTTAATATATTTATTTTAAACAATGTAAATATTAACTATAGAAAGAGAGATTTATTCCAGCAATTACTACATCTTTCATATAAATTAAATAGATTCAAAAAACATGTTTTATTATTAATAATATTTACAATTATTAGTGTAGCTACATTTCTTATTTTTTACCCAAAATCAATGGAGGAATCTGATGAATCCCAAACAATTTACACACATATTGAATTTAAAAGTGGGACTTCAATAACTTCAATAGATGAAACACTAAAAAAAATTACAGAAAAAATTGATACCTTTAATGGAATTGTATCTACCCAATCCTATGCCAAAAGAAAAAGTGGTTCCATTTCTGTAGTAATTGATAATAAATTAGTTGATAGAAATTATATAATAAATAGGATCGATAGTTTAAATGGTTATTTTAAAGATGTATTAATTTTTCCTCCTTCAAATACAAATAAGACTGAAATTAAAATTATTTTTAGTGGCCCGGATTATTTACAAATTAAAAAAAATATAGGTCTATTCTCCTCTGTAATAGATAAGAACAAAATAACGGATTCAATTATCTACAATTTTAAAGATGGGGAAAATTATTATGAATTCATTCCCAATAAAGATATATGTAGTCTATATAGTATTACTCCACTAACCCTGTTTAAGATTATGAATTATTCCATACAGGGGCCTGTTATAGATAAGTGGAAAACTACAGATGAGAAAGATATTCGAATTTTTTTAAGATATGAAGAGTACACATCAATAGATGAAATTCTAAAGCTACCTATTCCAACTAATAGTGGTTTACAACAAATAAAAACATTTGGTGAAATAGTTTTTACTGAGAAAAACAACACTATTTATAGGGAAGATTTACAAAAAGCCCTATCTGTAACACTTAGAATGAATAGTAAAAATATTTCAAAAATATACAATTTCATTGAACAATCCTTAACAGAGTTAAAGCTTCCTGCTGGATATAGTTACACAATAGATAAGGGTTTAAAAATATCTCTATCTGAATCCAGAAAAATGATACTAATGCTTTTAATTTCCTTATATTTAATTTTCTTTGTTTTGGTACTAACTTTAAAGTCTATTAAAAAATCCTTATTGACTTTAATAACCATTCCCCTCTCTTTTGTAGTACCAATAACTTTTATAATTATATTTTCAATTCAACTAACAACTTCGGTATTCGTAGGTTTTATTATTGTTATGGGAATAATTGTTAATAACAGTATTATAATTCTTAATAACGATTTTGTTTATACCTTTAACAATACCATACTAATTGTAAAAAAAAGATTAGCAAGTATACTGGCAACAACAGGTTCTACATGTATAGGTTTCTTACCTATTATTTTTAGCATTGGTAGTGTCACTGCAGAAATTAGAAATTTGGCTCTTATTATAATGGGTGGAACTTTTGGGTCTGCAATTATATCCATATTCCTTCTGCCTATTTTAGTAGACTTATTTTTTGTTAATAATAGAAATCAACAGATTGTATAACTACATTTCTGCATTTAGATTAAACACTAACACCGATCTTATGGTAGTATTTTTAATATAAAAAGCCCCAATGGGGCTTTTTTAGTCAATAAGACCAGTAAGACCCTTGGTTGCATAACCATTATCATCAAAAAGCGATCTTCTTGATGCATCATCATTATCCCAGCCGGATGCTGAAAGCCATTTGTTACTTTGTGCCCACGCAGCACCCCAATAAAATATACCTTTTACATCAGAATAACTGCTGACTGCTGATTTTACAGCCTGAAGGAAATCATACTGTCCTTGTTCATTCTGACTATATGGGACTTCACTACCGGAATAACCACACTCATTTGTATCCCAGTAATATGCTGTTTCAATTACATATATATCCTTGTCATAGGTACGGTCTAACATAGCCATATTATAAGAAAGATCAGAAGTAGAACCATGCCACATAGGATAATAAGAGACACCATAAGCATCAACATCTGACCATTGACCGCCAGCATTTATAAAGTTTGAAATCCAGGAGGATGTTTCGCTCCAACTTCCACCTGTTGCAGTGTGAATCATAATATCTGCATCAGATCCTGCATCTTCAACTGCATTTATACCAGAATTGATTAACCACGCAACATTTGTCCAGTTAGAAGTGCTGGTTCCAACATTTCCAAGATCCCACATAATTCCATAATTAATTTCATTTCCTATCTGTACCATATCAGGTTCTGCACCAGCATTTATTAATGTTTGCATTGCACCTACTGTCCAATTATACGCAGTTGTACACAATGCTGTTATACTCGATGTTCGCCATGAATAAGGTGTCCACTGGTTCCCCGGATCTGCCCACCAGTTTGAATAGTGAAAGTCTACAAGAAGTTTAAAACCAAGTTCTTTTGCTATAACACCTACTTCTGTTGCATAAGCAAGATCAGTAAACATTGCATAATCATTACTATCTGGTTCAATGTTTACCCTTACTCGTAACCATTTATATCCGTTCTCATAAAAAATATCAAAAACATCTTTGGCATTTCCATTCTGATCTCTAAAAACAACGCCTTTTTTTTGTGCATATAGAGCTTCTGAAAGATCAACACCAATAACTTTGTCGCTTGTAGACCCAATAGTGTTAATATATAACTGCTGCCAATCACCATCCCAATCATTCCATTGGGCTTTTAGAACATTTGAAGAGTTTGGGTTTACATTTAAATGAGTACTTGTTTTATTGGACCATATTGAATACGAGCCATCACCTCTGTTAGTAATATAAAATTTCTGTTCAGTTCCAATGCTGGAAGCGGATGCAGTAACAGAAGAACTTGGCCCTGATACTGTCAGGTATAAATCAGTAGCTTCTGATTTAAATGAAACACTTCCATCCGAGTTCGTTATAACCGCAAATTTTTCCCTGTTTCCCTGCACACTAGAATTACCGTATACCACAGAATCTGTATTTACAGAAAGAAAAGAAGCGGATGTAACGGAGTAGATAGAAATAACAGACTCACCAAAAGCAGCTCTTGACCCACTAACAGGTTTATAAAACTCATCATGACTTGAAAATACATTTCCGCAAGCCTGGATATTCAATAATAGAACTAGTGCTATTAAACCGAACTCTTTTATAAATTATTTATATAACCAGATGAAATCAGAAAGTTCTTCATTATCCATAATTAGTTGTTCTCTTAATTCATTCTGTTCTTCTTTTGTTATATTTTTATAACTTATAAATTTATTATTTTTTGAGTTGTGAATTTCCAGTATTTGCCCATGAATTCGTACTAATTTATCCCCGGAATCAATATTAAAAATTGCTAAATTATCCTCTACTCTAGAATTGAAAACTATTCCTGTTACTCTATACATACCTTCAGGAAGGTTTTCAATAGTTATATAATCTTTATTAATAACTGAAACTGTTTTAATAATTGATCCATCTTTTCCTCTAATATTGATATTATTGTTTTTAAATAATCCATCAGTAGAAATTTTTATTATATATAAATTAGTTATTACACTTTTTTCAGGATGATATGTAGTACAATTGGTAAAAAGTATAATAGTAATTAGTATAATTAGATAATGTCCAAAGTTCAGTTAAAATATTTGTAATCTAATCCGCTACTTGGTATGGTTAAATTCTAAGTCTTTTTTAGTTTTTTCCATAAACATCATCATGATCACCTACATTTATTGGAATTATGCTATCTTCAGTTATTTGCACTTCTAAAGAAATTCTATAACTAATATTAATCGAAACACTATGTAAACCCAATAATTTACCACTTAAAGGATGAAGTCTTAATGAGGGATGATATGGATTTAATTCCAATAATTTTAATGTTTTTGTATATTGAGATTTTAATTCGGGATGCTTTTTTATAAATTTCTTAGCTCTTTTCTCATAGCTTTCTGTAAATATTAATTTAGGCATTCTCTATTCTTTTTATATGATCATCAACTGAACCTGTTGTATAAATCCCATTTTTTAAATCGTTGCAAGATTCTACTATGGCAGCTTCTAATTCACATTCCCTTAGATAATTATATTCTTCTATTGGCAGAACTACATATTTACTTTTTCCTCTAACGGTAATTATTGCTTCATTCTGTTCTGAAGTGATTTTATCCAATATTGAAATGCCTTTAATTTTTAATTCATTAGCTGTAATACTATTTACCATGGAATAACCTCTTATTAATAATACTTATTATAGCACTATTAATCTACAAGTTATAGCTTAGGTTTATCATATTCAATAGAAATTATACGTCTATCAACAATGCAGGCATACCAGATAAACTATATAGTTGTACCCTACAGATCATATATTTGTACCATACAAAGAATACATACAACAATTGGTTATACAGAAATACCAACAATTATAATTTGGAAATACACAATATATATGTTTTTTAATTTGACAGTGGTGTTTTTAGAGTTTAATATCAAATATAAATTTTTATATCAATATAATTATTTCTATATTCTTAAATTCCTAGTTGTACCTTAAAAAGTACAACTTTGAACAATATTTATTACTGGTATTGTAAATACCTAAAAAGGAGAATTTTAAATGAGTAAAGTAATAAAATGTTTACTTAGTCTTATGATGCTTTTGGTCTCTCTAACATTTGTTAGTGCGAAAGGTCAAGAGGAAGCAGTTGAAAATGGTCCCGTACAAGTTGAATGGTGGGCTTTATCAGGAGGAGGAGGAGCTCAAGATCCTTCAACTGAATATAAAAAAGAAATTGTAGCTGCCTATGAAGCATCTCATCCAGATGTAAAAATTAATTTAACAATTCTTGAAAATGAAGCGTTTAAACAAAAGATTCAAGTTGCAATACAAGCTGGAACTCCTCCTGATATATTCCACTCCTGGGGTGGTGGAGTTATGGTTGAATATGCTAAACAAGGAATGTTACGAGATGTAACAGATTTCGTAAACAATACACTTTCTAAAAAAATTGGTTTAGGTGCTTTAGGTGTATATGGATATGATGGAACTTATTATGGTTCACCATACGATATGGGTGGAGTTGTATTCTGGTATAACAAAGATATATTTGATGCAGCTGGTGTAACAGTACCTACAACATGGGATCAAATGCTTAACGCTGTAGATAAAATTAAAAATGCAGGCTATACACCAATTGCTTTAGGAGCTGGAGACAAATGGCCTGCACACTTCTGGTGGGTATATTTAGCAATGCGTATAGGTGGTATAGAAGCATTTAATGCTGCTTATGGTGGTAGTGGTTCATTTAAAGATGAAACATTTGTTAAAGCAGGTGAATTATTATTAGAACTAGCTGCTAAAGAACCATTCCAAACAGGATTCTTGGGATCAAGCTATGATGATCAAGCACGATTAGTTGGAGACGGAACTGCTGCAATGGAATTAATGGGACAATGGGGACCTTCTGTAGAGGCTAATAACTCCACTTCTGGTAATGGTGTTGCAAATCTTGGAATGTTTACTTTCCCTGCTGTATCTGGTGGAAAAGGAGATGTAAACGATGTTATGGGTGGCGGTAATGGATATGTATTTGGAAAAGATGCACCAGATGAAGCATTAGATTTCTTAAATTTCTTCTTAGATAAAGATAGACAAATTAAACAAATAGCTATTGAAGGAATAATTCCTGTTGTTAAAGGGGCAGAAGCAGGACTAGAAGGTAATAGTGCAAAATTAGCCCAAGCAGTTAGTAAAGCTGGATACTATCAACTTTACTACGATCAATTTCTACCTCCTGCTGTAGGTGAAGTTGTAAAAGATGCAGTAGCTGCATTACTTGCAGGTGAAGCAACCCCTGAGGAAGCAGCTGCAATGGTTGATGAATCCTGGCAGATGGAAAAATAATAATTGAGCAGTTAAGCTTTAAATATTTAATTAAAGCTTAACTTATTTAGTCATTTAGGAGTATATTTCATGATTTCATATACAAAAGAGGGTGCAAAAAAAAATGCTCTTGTATTTATTTTGTTTATTGCGCCTGCTTTTATATTATTTACATTGTTTGTAGTAACCCCAGTATTTCAAGGAGCATACTACTCATTATTCAACTGGAAGGGTGCTGGACCTTTAGACAAAGAAAAATTTCTTGGTTTAGATAACTTCATTAAACTATTTCATGATAAATATTTCTTAACCGCTATTTCTAATAACATTAAAATTGTTATTTATTCATTATGTTTTCAATTACCTGTAGCATTTATTTTTGCTTTACTAATTGGGAGAAAATCATTCACAGGTTCAATTTTATTTAGAAGTCTTTATTTTTTCCCTTACGTGCTAACAGAGATAATTGGTGGTGTTATTTGGAAATTTATATACAACCCTCAATTTGGTTTATTAACCCAGTTTTCCAAGTTTTTTACTGATGCTAAGAATGAAATTGCTCTTCTAGGTAATCCAGATACAGCATTTGGAGCTATTTTTCTAGTTATTTTTTGGAAATATATTGGTTTCCACATGATCCTATATATTGCAGGATTACAGGGAGTTCCTAGAGAATTAGAAGATGCTGCAGTTATAGATGGTGCTAATGGTATGCAGGTTATCTGGAATGTTATTTTACCATCAATGAGAAATGTTATAACGATATCTGTTTTTCTCTCTGTAATAGGATCATTTAATGTATTTGATATTGTATGGGCAATGGGGCAAGGTGGACCAGTACACTCAACAGAAACATTAGTTACCTATTTGTACAATTTTGGTTATAAACGATTTGCTTTTGGATATGGTAGTGCTGTTGCAATAGTCATATTTTTTGTTTGTCTGGTGTTCAACTTACTATATCAAAAATTTATAGTAGGAGATAAAGACAAATGAAATCAAAGAAAATCAAACATTTATTCAGGGTAATTTTTAGTGCTGTAACAGCTTTTCTTATGTTTTTTCCAATATTAACGGTAATAATGGGAGGGTTCAAAGAGAAAGGTCAAATATTTAGTGATCCTTTTGGGATTCCAAGACCTCCTACTATTGAGACTTTTGTGGAGATCCTAGGTTCCGCAAGTTCATACTGGGTATTACTATTTAACTCTATTTTTATTACTGGTGCTACAATTTCAATAGTTATTATTTTTGGAATGTTAGCTGGTGTAGGTTTATCTAGAATAAAGGTTCCTGGTCAACAACTTGTATATAACTACTTTCTTTTAGGTCTGCTATTCCCCTTAACAGTAGCTATATTACCCCTATTCCTTCAATTAAGATCACTTGGTCTAATTGGGTCACGATTTGGTGTAATACTAATTGAAGCGGCATTCAACTTACCATTAAGTATTTTTATTTTAACAGGTTTTTTTAAAAACATACCAAATGAATTACAAGATGCATGCTATATAGATGGAGGAACAATATTTATATTTTTCCGAAAGATTTTAATACCTCTATCAACTCCAGTTATTTCAACTGTAACAATAATTGTTTTTGTTGCTAGTTGGAATCAGTTTATGTTACCTCTATTAGTTCTATCTGATACAAAACTATATACTATACCTCTCGGTGTAATGCAGTATCAAGGTCAGTATGCATCAGGTTGGAATCAGATAATGGCATTTATTACACTTTCGATGTTACCAATTGCAATTTTTTATTTTATTTTACAGAAATATGTTGTAGAAGGTTTAACTTCGGGTGCAATAAAAGGATAAAAGTTTAAACTAAATAATTTAAATAGAATCTAAATTACATTTGTAGATTATAGCAATTAATTTTAAATTTAGTTGCTATATTCTACACATATATCTTTATAATCTAATAGATACTTAGTTTTATTTTTTGTGTATAATATTCATCATGATAGATCTACACACACATACCACATTTTCAGACGGGTCGTTAACCCCAACAGAATTAATTCAATTAGCTAAAAAGACAGGCCTAAAAGCTGTAGCAATTACAGATCACGATAGTATTGACGGTTTAATGGAAGCACAAGCAGAAGCAGACAAATTAGATGTAAATTTTATTAAAGGCATTGAGTTTAGTGTGGAAAATAATAATTTTAGACTTTTTCATATACTAGGATTAGGCTTGGACATTAATAATAAAGATTTTTTAGAAATATATAATAATTACAGAGAAACTAGAGCTAAAAAAATAAATTATGTTTTTGCTGAATTAAATAAATTAGGTGTAAAAATCACTCAAAGTGAAGTTGAACCATTTATTACAGGAGGCTTAATAGATCGTCAGGCTATTGCTAAAACAATTATTTCCAAGGGTTTAGCATCTGACATGAAAATGGCCTGGAATTTATATCTGGATAAAATACCATATTTAAAGGGAGAGTTAATTACTCAAAATGATGCTTTTAATGCAATACATTCTGCAGGGGGAAAGGCATTTATGGCACATTTTCATATTAATATTGGTCTTGGAGGTTATTCAGATGATGAATCAAGGAATATTCTTAAAAAACTTAAGGAATTAGGTTTGGATGGTTTAGAATATTACTACCCTTCTTTTACTATAGAGGATTCTGAAAGATGTGAGAAATATATTAGAGAATTTGGATTTTTAAAATCTGGAGGTTCTGATTTTCACGGGGCAAATAGACCGCATATAAAACTTGGTATTGGGGAAGGCTCATTTAAAGTCCCCAATACTATTTTAGAATGGATACTATAGAGTTATTTTTGTAGAACCCCTATAACTATGTCCAGTTTTCATATTGTCGTTTTTTCCATATGCAACTATAAGTTTATATGTATTACCAGCAACTAATTTTTTATCAAATTTATCTGTTGAATTTAATGGAATTCTAAATGTCCCAGTGGTTATACCATCTTTTTCTAACCCGGATATTCCAGTAACACTGCTAACCCCACCTAGATCTTCATCTTTTTTATGGGATGTTAGTCCATTACCATAATGGTCTTCTATTACTAATTTACCATCAACAACACTAAAGAGTATCATATCTGCATCTTTCATCATTTTAGATGGCTCAAACCCAATAGCAACCCAACCATTAGTTTTCGCACTTACTGTAAATTCAATTTCGTTTTCTATCACTTTCCATGCTATATCCATTGAGTCCATTTTTATTAAATTCTCACCAAAAAGTGTTATAGAACTGGCAACAAAAAATACTATTATAATTTTTCTACTTAATAATTTCATATTATATACCTCTTTTATTAATATAATATAATTAAGTAAAGAAATCCAATCAATATTAGCTAAAGCTAATATTTTTTATTAAATGATCCTATTTCAATTAAATTGCCTTCAGGGTCTGCAATATAACATGTTCGTTGTCCCCAAGGTTCTGTTGTTGGTTCCATAACCGATGTTACACCTTTTTTAATTAACTCATTATAGGTTTTATCTACTTCTGAATAATTATCAACACTCAATGCAATCTCACTATGTCCATTTAATTTTTTGACATATTCAAATCGAGTATCAACTATTTTTTCAAAATCACTTCTTCTATAAAGCAAAAAAAGTGTCCCATCTTTTTCTAAATAAACATTAGTTGAATTTTCATCTTCTGTTATATTAAAACCAAGAACATCCCTATAAAATCTAACCATAACAGCCATATCTTTAACAAAAATACCAAAACCATCCAGTTTCATATTCATCTCCATTTATTTTTATTCATATTTAAAATATTTAAAGAAATTGACCGTTTCATTATAATCGTCATCGCTGGAATATATGCCCATAATCTTTCCAATTTCTAAAGCAAAATCTACATAACCATTTGCTTTTGCTGTAATTAAATTATCATCAGAAACAACGTTCATATCTATAAAGTTGGATTTAATAAACTTTTTATGCTCATTTATATTTATAGATGTAGTATATTTCTTATCACCAAGTACTCCCGATTTTAAAAAATGGATAATTCCAGAACAGATTGCACCAATTTTACATTTGTTATTATTCAATTTTCCAAGTAATTCATAAAGTTCCTCTTTTTTATGAATTTTGTCTGGATCACCACCTGGAATTATAAAGATATCAACATCTTCTGGTTTTATCTCTTTTAAAATTTTATGGGGGATTGTTTTAAAACCTTCACAGGATTCAATTTGACTCCCATCAACCCCAACTGTAACAATATTACTTTTTGTTTTTAATAAATATGATGCCAAAATTACCTCAAATTGAGCAAATCCATCATATATAAATATATATGTATTCAAACTACTTTACCTCTTTACTATAGTAAAACGGGATCATTTAATAACCAACTATTTTTTATTTTAAAATATACATATTAGATTTGACACAAACTATATATAGTTCTATATTTATAATATGTTGATATCATTATAATATCATATAGATACCGTATTATATTATGGAGGAAAAAATGGAAGAGAAAATTTTAAAAAATAAAGAGAATGGAATGCTTGCTTTACTTGGATTTACACTGCTTTATTTAGGATCAATTGGTTTATGTGTATTTAGTTCAATGGAAAATTTAACATTTTTATTAGTTGTTTCAATAGTTTGGTTAACAATTGGTTGGTTTCCATTAATAGGTCTTAAAGTTTTAAAACCCGAAGAAGCTCTTGTTATAACTTTATTTGGTAAATATATTGGAACCCTAAAAGGAAATGGTTTCTACTATGTTAATCCTTTTAGCAGTAGCATTAATCCGGCTGCCAAAACAAAATTGAAGCAAAGTGGAGATATAGAAAGCGGAAAAAACTCCAATCTATCCCTTTCCGGTTATGGAATGAATTTGAATGGATCTACCGAAATCCCTAGCAAAAAAATCTCATTAAAAATCATGACATTAAGCAACAATAAACAAAAGATTAATGATTGTCTTGGAAACCCAATTGAAATTTCTATCGCAGTAACCTGGAAAGTTATTGATACAGCAAAAGCTGTTTTTAACGTAGATAATTTCAAAGAGTATTTATCACTTCAATGTGACTCTGCACTTCGAAGTATAGTAAGAACATACCCATACGATGTCGCAAATAATGTAGACACAACTGGAGATGGATATGCAGATGAAGGGAGCTTAAGAGGTTCCAGCGAAACAGTTGCACAAAAAATTAAGGATGAAATTCAAGAAAAAGTTAAAGAAGCTGGTCTTGAAATTGTTGAAGCAAAAATAATCTATCTAGCTTATGCTCCAGAAATTGCTGCGGCTATGCTTCAACGACAACAGGCATCAGCAATTATTGATGCAAGAAAAATGATTGTTGAAGGTGCTGTTGGTATGGTTGATATGGCGCTTGATCTTCTTGAAAAATCTAATTCTGTAAAATTAGATGAAGAGAGAAAAGCAGCTATGGTTTCTAATTTATTAGTTGTTCTATGTGGAAACAAAGATACTCAGCCTATTATTAATTCAGGTTCGTTGTACTAGTGAAAAAACAAATTCCCCTTAGGGTATCTGAACAGCTATATAATGAAATAAATAAATGGGCTGAAGATGACTTCCGTTCTGTTAATGGACAGATTGAATATCTATTAACAGAGTGCGTTCGGCAGAGAAAAAAGAATGGGAAATATGTTTCAGATGAGTTAGATAAGCCTCTAGAGTTAGATATTGAATGAGTATTTGGCCGTTTAAAACAGATTAAACGGCCTTTAATTTATTGCTTATTTTAATTTTTATATGCTACAGCATCTAACTGAAAGTGTAGCCCATCATCTCCGCCTCTATGTGCAAATTCAGTTTGAATTGACTTCCTAACAGGATAGGAACCTTTAAAACGTTTTTTAAAAACAGCTTCCATAATGGGAATATTCCAAATATCTCGAAACAGACAATCCATTTGTACTACAGATTCTAAACCTATCCCAACTATTTTTAACCGACTTTCTAAATGATCCAAAGCTCCCTCGATCTGTTTTTCAATTGTATTTCCAATATTACCAACACAATATCCTACATATACAAAATCACCAGCCTCAATAATTCCTGAATGTGCCCACTCTTCATTAATATCGTACCTAATTATTCCACTCATGATACTTCCCCTAAGTTTGCAAAATATATGGGATGAGAAGATTCAACACTAAAGCCAAGTTTTTCTGCTAATTTTACAGAAATTTCATTATCACTGAAGCAAGACCATACAGGAATTAAATTACTATTTATACACTCCTCTATATATGCTGAAGCGGTGACATACGCTAATCCTTTTCTTCTAAAATCAGGGAATGTTTTTATTCCAACTTCCCTTTCATTTTCCGAAGCAAATATTGATATACAGATATTAGCAAATTCCTTTTCATTAGTAGCACAGTAACCAAAACCTTTACTAAAATACTTATCTACTGTTTCCCATGCAAATTTTATATAATCTATAAATTCCTTATTGTTTTCAATTGAATATATAACTTCGGAACTTATTCTTTTAATATTGTAGCCTTTAGGTATACTATTTTTCCAATTTTTATTAAAACAATTTTCATGGAATTTAAAATAAGTTTTTCCAGATTTTTCTAAATTCAAATGCCCAAATAACTCTTCAATTTTATTGCACCACTGTTCTGTATCAGGGTAAAATGCAAAACCTGTATTGTAATTAGTTCTAATACATTCAGGGAAAAAATCTTTTTCTAGGAAATTAACCAAAGATGTATTAAAATCAATATTGGAACTTTCACCAGCAAGGTAATAATAAGCCCAAGAGTCCAGAATAAACAGACTTTTTGGTTGATCAAGATTATCAACAAATAGACGAGCTTCATTTTTATAGTTAAAAATTGACTCGATTGCTGTGTTAGATTTTAATTTTGTAAAAAGATTTTTAACTTTTGGATAATCCTCTTTAGCAAGTTCATATATCATACATGTATATCCTTATATTTTTTATATGTTATTTATATCAATTACCTTATTTCTATAAAATAGATCGTCTCTTTTTAAAAAACCTAAATTATTCCAGAACTTGTTTCCTTCATTATTATTGGAATAAACAACAAGAGCAACTTTTTTTATTCCTTCTTCTTCTAAAGATGAAATAACTCTATTTACCAAATTATTACCAATTCCAATTTTTCGATATTTAGCATCCACTACGGCATGATAAATATACCCTCTACGCCCATCATGACCGCACAATATTACACCAACTAATTCATTTTTTACTCTACAGACAAAATTGGTTGTTGGGTTTCTTTTTAGAAATTTATCAATCCCTTCTCTGGAATCATCTAGAGATCGTAGCCCCATTCCCTCTGTATTGTTCCAAAGTTTGTAAGCTTCTTCATAATCTGAAATTTTCATTATAGAAATTGTCAATGTATCTAAATTTTTATTCATAAACTACCCCTTTTGCAAAATTACTAGTAGGAAGGTTCTGTTTCTCAAAGCTCATATATATTTGATAATTTCATTCAAATTTTATGTCCTTTTGGTAAAATCATATACCTTGGGATTCTAATATGTGATGGTTTTGATATAATTTCCAAAACAGCTTCGGATATATCTTCTGGGACTAAAGAATTAGATATATTTAATAATTTCGAGGGATGCACTTCCCAATCTCTATGCAGGTTAGTTTGAACTAATCCAGGTTCTAGGCATGTAATTTGAATATCAGTATCCGATAATTCCATTCTTAACGATTCAGCAAGAGCTTCTAATGCATAATTACAACCCGCATATGCTCCAGAAGTTTCTCTAACTTTTGTACCAAGAACACTTGATGTAATAAAGATATGTCCATACCCTTGTTTTTTAAATAACTTTAAAAAAGTATAAATCAATCTAAAAGAAGATTCGACTTTAAGCCTAACCATTGCACACATTTTATCTATATCAATATCCTCAATTGTACCGGATTCAATAGATCCGGCATTTACAAATAGATAATCGCATTTACCATAGTTTGAAATTGCATTTTCGAGTAGCGATCCCGATGTTTTTTCATCATTCAAGTCTTTATCATTTATAAACAAATTATGTGATTGCTGATAAACGTCATTACAAGTTCTACCATTCACAACAAGATTAAATTTTTCTGCAATAAGGGCATTGGCAATAGCTTTTCCTATTCCACTACTAGCTCCAGTTATTACAGCTACTCGTTCATTCACTATTTCCTCCTGAAAATACGAATATATATCTATAATTTTAAGGATTTCTATTTTCCTTTCTAGTAATAAGTGGGTTATGTAAGTTTAGCTAAAAGATATTAGTTTTTTAACTTTTCAGACCTTTACCATTGTTATGCATTTCCAACTTACATTAAATTCTTTTATGTATATTAACTCTTCAGATTTAATAGTAAATCCAATTTTACTGTAACATTTTAATGCATTTTTATTAAATTCAAATACTCTTAATTCCAGTTTCTTAACAATTAAAACATTTTTTGAATAGGATATCATCTCTTTTAACATAATTGTTCCAAAACCTTTGTTTCTATATTCTGGATTAATTAAAAGTCTACCTATGGATGCTGATGATTCTACATGGTTTACTCTAAGAAATTGACAGTGACCTAAAATTTTATTATTTACTAAATCAATTAGTTTTAAAGGGATATAGTCATCCGAATCTATAGTTTCAATCAATTGCTTTTCAGAAAGAGGGAATTGATATTTAGATCCTGCAAATTGAAAAAGAAATCTATTATCAGTACCTTCAAGCCATTTTAATAGTGTTGAAATATCTTTTGAGGTAAATGGTTCTAATTTTAACATATATAAATTCTTCTTCTACATTCCATATTTATTTAAAATTCTTTGGTATTCTCCATTTGTTTTTATAGTAAATATAAAAATCAATACGTGCTATTTCTAACTTTTTAATATTCTGAATGGGATCTCTCTTTTGTAATCATATAAGGGAAAGCAGCAAATTCTATACCATGATAAATATTTCCTTCTACTCTCTTCCATGGATAAAAATTATATTGTGTATCAATATTAACAGATTTAAATACTGCAGTTACAATTTCAGCCAAGAGTCCATAATTATCCATTTTTTCCCCAACACCCTAATTATAGTTATTTATGTATTATCTATCACTATAATTTTATATTTCAACCCGGAAAAATAAAACCGGAAATAATACAAAGTAGAACTAATAATGGTGCTGGAATTTTTTTTGTGTATAAAATAATAACAGTTAAAATTGTAACTAAAATATTGTCTATTGAAAAACCACTCTTTTGCATAAGAATTATTGCAGATGTAGTTATTAAGCCTCCAGCAACTGCTGTAATACCTTTTAAAGAAATCTTAATACCTTTTATCATCTTTATTTTTTCCCATATTGGATAAACAAAAAGAATTAACAATATACCCGGGATAAATACACCAATACCTCCTGCAGCTGCACCTAAAATTTGAATAAAAAAATTATCTACACGTGCTGCCATTCCACCAGCGTATGCACAAAAGCTGAACATAGGTCCTGGTAACCCTTGAACAAGACCAAAACCTGTTAAGAATTCCTGATTAGTCATATATTTATTAATTTCAACAATGTCACTGTACATTAGTGGAACAACGACTTGTCCACCGCCAATAACAAGATAACCATAACGATAAAAGCTTTCAAATATATGAATTATTCTATTATCCCATAATATAGATAATATAAGTGACCCTAATCCTAAAACAGTAAAAATAATTAAATATTTCCACGGAGGAATTATTTTAACCCGATTCCAAAGTTCCCTCTCTTTGGAAGTTAAAATACTAAAAACTCCTCCAAGAATTAAAACAAATGGGAAAATCCAGGGATCTCGGAAAAAATATGTAGTAATTCCTCCAATTAAATAGAATATGATTGTAAGTCTATCTTTTATTACTTTGAAACCTATCCGATATGCTGCAACGATAATGAATCCAACAGCCATTGGACCAATAAAACGCAGTCCATTTTGAGAAATATTATAACGAGTAAAAAATTGACTTAAAAAAGATAACCCAGTCATCATTATAAGTGCAGGAAGCGCCCAAACTAACATAGTTAATATTGCTAATGGAGTTTTTCCTACTTTATATCCAATTGCAATTATTGTTTGTGTACTACTTGGCCCTGGTAAAATTGCGGTTAATGCAATAAGCTCAGCCAGCTCCTCTTCTGTTAAATACTTTTTCTTATCTATCATTTGATTTGTAAAAACACCATAGTGAGCCTCTGGTCCACCATACGCACCAAGGGAGCAAATTAATACATCTTTTAAAAAAGTTAACCAAAAATCTTTTTTCATATTTTAATAATACTGGAAATATTGTGGAATGTAAAACAATGAATATATTGTATATTCAAAATCTAATTTTTTACCAATACTCAGCTTTATTTAATGCCTCGACACAAAATGAGTCACCTGAGATTGATAGTAAGTCCTTTTCTGTTAATGATTGAGCTAGCCAACCATCTGGGTATGATAGTGGTAATGGGGCTTTTATGAAGCTTTCCTTAATAATTTTATATCCCACTTTTGAATAAAAATTAATATCTCCATAAGTAAAAACCATTTCAATACCTTTTTCCTTTAATTGGTTATGAGCCCAACTAATTAGTTTTTGTCCTACTCCATTTCCTTGATATTCTGTGAGAACTGCTACAGGTGAGAGTAAAAACGCTTTAACGTTACTGTTTTCGAATTTTAACCTGGAAAAAATTATGCAACCTATAATATTTTCATCTTTTTCAGCAACATAAACAAAGAGTTCTCTCTTTTGTGTAAGATTAATTAAATCTAATACTAAGTCCCCTATTATTTTCCCTTCGTTATCGCCTTCCGAATATGTAAATGTTTTTATAAACAATTGTTGAATCTTTTCAATATTGTCTGATTTATACTCTACAAAATTCATTTATTACACTCCATTTGACTTCTTTTATATAATGCACATCAATCCCTTTCCCATATATATTTTCAATTGTTAATTCTCCATTTATAAATGTAGCACCAATAAACAATTCTAAATTCAAAGTATTATTTTCTTTGTCAGCAAATTCTCTAATAAATAGAGGTTTATTATTAACTTTTACTTTAGTACCCGTTTCTTCAAACACTTCTCGAGTTACACAATCAAGAATAGAATTATCAGTATCTTCAACACCACCTCCGGGTGGAACCCACCATTCGAAAAGTGTTTTTGGATGCACATGCAGCTGAGCATAATATTCCAGTGGGTGATATTGATTAATCCTTATGCATTAGCTGTTTTTATGAATTGTATGAACTCATTTTCAGAAATGCAATTACAAGATAAATACAAAAAATATACCACGGGATTAGGGATAATAATGAAAAAATCAGACCAATCATCCCAAAATTTGCTGGTATAGTCATAAATATGGCTGAAATAAATGCCCATACTGCAGTTATTTTTGAAAAGTTCTTACTCTTGAACATAGCGTAGGAAATCAAAAACAAAGTTATATCACCTAGGAAATAGTATGTAACATATGAGGTCCCTTTCCATTCGAGTAACATGTTTTTGGCTGATGCAATTAAACTTGATTTAATAATATTATCAGAAGTTTCAAGAAATTCCCTGCTGAGAAAATACATTTCTACAGCTTTATTTGATGATATATATGCTATAAGACCAATTGTTCCTAATGTAAATGCTACTGTTATAGAATTTCTATTTGTTTTAAATAAGGTAATAAATACTGAAAAATAGATAAACACCAAAATTAAGTTATTTATAAGATATAGTAAATCCATATGTATTAACCCCAATACTGAGTTAGTATTGAAAAGATCTATCCACTCTAATGTAGTTTGAGGCTGAGGTGTTAACACAAATACAATAATTTGAATAGGAATAATAATTAACATAATTATTGTTAAAATTGCTGATGTTTTATACATTGGTTTCCAGTTTGTGTTTTCTATTTGCATTGTTCTTCCTTTTTTGTCTTCAATAAGACAAACAATTGGTACTAAGTTTACTGATTATAGTAGAGCATCTGTGTCTAAATTAAAAATCCTTATCTTTTTGAATTGTTATAAATAGTCCATTCTTTCGTTTTTTAACTACGACCCTTTTTAGATATTCATCCTTCAGGTGTTTTGAAATATTTTGTGCCTGCCAATTATATTCTTCCATAACTCTTTCTTCGGCATTTTCTGAATATTCTGCAGCAATTGCTCTTAATGCATAGAATACCCCAAATGCATGTTGAGGGACATGAGCAGTAGCAACATTAAATGCCACAATATTTTCTTTCACATCACGGGCTGCAGCATGTGCTGAAAGTGATGCACCTCTTATTACTGACATTTTAAAATCGCCAGTTCTAATCCATTCTTTACATGTTTCGAGAGCTTTTCGCGGTCGTACATCAGTAGGATATGCCCTTTCAAAAAGTGGAAGTATTCTTTCAACGCATTTTATTGCCCAAATTGCTAACTCTTTTTGGTCTTCTTTACAATATTTTTTCATACTAGCATTGGTAGAAACAATTTAAAAAATATCTCTTCTCTTCTTTTATAGTCATCAAAAGACATTATATCTTGCTTGAATAGCCCTCTAACAATTTTTTCATAACTGCTATTTATCTTGGGTAAACTGTAGCTATAATATAATATTCGATCTTCTGCAGGTGCATATTTACCATTATTATAGAAAAGACACTTTATTCCAATTTCAATTGCTTTATTTAAATTTGAATGCAATTGTGGATAAGCATTTCTAGAAATCCACCTATCTTTTTTATATCCGGATAATAAGTAATTGATATAACCTATACCCTTATTTTTTTCTTTTTCTAATTTTTTTTGTAAATCAATAGTTATATTATCTAATAAAGAAGTATATACATTATTTTGTTGATATATAACTTTGGACTCAAGCAATGCATTTTTTTTTGACTCATCAAAATTATTAAAATCAGATACATCAAACAATTCATGGAAAGCTATCTGAAATCCTTGCCCCAAATAACTTACACAGTGATATGGAATATCAGGTTCTTCATCTTTACCCAAAATATCCAAAGCTGACAATTTGGAACCTTTTATCATCATTACTGTTAAATCTATCATTCCTCCATATTTCCCCGGCATATAATCACCTCTAGAAACACTACCAGATAATAGTATCACCGCAATATTGTCCAGTTTTAATGAATTTATAAATCTTTTAGTTTTAAAAATACATTGTTCTATAAACTCTTTTTGTTCATGAATAATAATATCTAATGTTTTCATTTTTTAACCTAATGTGTACTCTACCACGTAGAGG
>JAFGYD010000092.1 GCA_016936295.1 Spirochaetales bacterium
TCTCTCGGGTTAATAGGCATATTTCACATTTTTATCCTCCTACCGTTATTAAAGTTGCAATGGGTCATAACGGTCATGGAAAAAAGCGAACAAGGGTAATATAACAAGGATTAGTCATTTTTCCAATGTTATCTTCTGTCGTAACTCTCTATTACTATCTGTTTAAATTAAGCCTATCAGATTTCATATTAAAACATATTTTATTAAGTATTTTTCCCCTTTTTTTAACATGTTAATTCAAGTTGTTTTAGTGATTCCGTTTGTAAATACAGAATATTACTATATTTAATCAGCAAAATCAAGAATGAGAATTGAGAACATATTTTGATAATTTCAGATAGTGTATTTGAGAAGGATCAATAGCGATATTATTAACAAAGTTAAAGCTCTAAAAAAAGCATATGGCTTTTTCAAATTTTGTTTCGGAATAAATAAAAACTCCCATAAAGAAATTAATCCTTTAAGCAAAAGTGTGAGTGTAATTATACTAAAATATAATAAAGTTGGAATAAAGGTTGTGGAAGATAGAATAGCAAATGTCAACTGGTCATTTGTTAAAGGCTTTTCTGAAACAATTGAAAATATAAAATTGTAAAAATTAAAATTATTACTGACTAATGATACCATTAACAAGAATAAAAGAGATAAAATCAATGCTAAGAAAACGTCAAAACCAATCCATATAAAAGATTTAAATAGACTAGATTTAATAATTTTGGATACCATAATATAGGTTATTTGAAAAGTGATTATATCGAAAGAGATATTTAAAAATATTGTAATGTGCGTAATATTTATGAGTTGATCATTAATCACATATATAAACGCAATTGCAAATAATGAAATTAATAATGCTAATGTTGTTTTACCCCATTGTTTAGGAAATAAATTAAATGGAGCATAAATGGCAATAGAAACAAATAGTCCAAAAAGTATGATTAAAAAAATAGCTAATATCACAATTTCAATACCAAAGTAGAGTAAATTTAATTTGGATAATATGTTAAGAAAGATTTGAAAAAAACCACTTAAAAAAAAAGCGTAAATAAATACTACCATTATTTTAAAAAGGGAATAAATACCCAATATAATTGGAGCTATTAGCAGTATGTCATATCCTTTACGAAGTTCAAAATTTGAAATTATAATATAACCAAACAATCCCATTACGGAAATAGGAATTAAAATAAAAAGTAAATAGTTTGAATATCTCAACATTAAAGTATTATCAATAGCTAAAGATATAAAAGTTAAAATGAGAGAAATTATTATTGATAAAAAAAATACTCTTTTATTTTTTTCAGATATCTTACTATGAAGTTTTTCTAATGAATTGATACCATTTAGTAAAAAAGATAAAATTATATTAGGAATTATTTTAAAAGAAGAAATTGATAATAAATTATAGAATTTCTCTACTTTAATTCGTATTGCTTTTGTTTCTTCAATTTGGTACTTTTCTAACATAAAGAAAAATGCCCCCAAAAGACCAAATACTGCAATATAAACATTTATTCTTACCATTGTATTGAGACAATTTTATTTTAGATTATCAATTTGGTCATCATTGATTTTTAACAAATCAATTAGAATCCAAATAATTATGTATAGAACAAATATTGGGAATAACTTATCCGCATTTGTTTTAAAAAAATACCCAAAATTATAAATTAGAATGCCCCAGCATAAATCCCAAAAAAAAGCAAATGGAATAAGGAGTAAAAGAAATGTTTTAATGGGCATTTTCTCTTTTGCTGATTGAATGCAAGTAACTGCACCGAAATGAGGATGCCAAAGAGTAGAAAAATATAATATTAGATATTTATAAAATTTTTTCTCAGAATATATATTCGTAGAAGTATCTTTCTTAACTGCAAAATATGTAACAAAGTAATTAAAAATATATGCAAGAATTGCAGGAATTACCTCAGCTAAGAAAATAGTAATTGCAAAAGATAAATTACCTGCTGCCAAGGTCATAGCTGTAACTATTACTATTGAACCAGGAAAATAAACATTAACACCAACTATATGCTCAAGAAATGAACTTAAGGCTACGATGGGTAAACCATATTCTAAAAACAAATCATTTAGTTTCAATATCATTTCACTTGTTGAAGGTAAAAAACCCGAAACATTTAATATGTATGCGACTATAACTATTAAAAGCACAAATAACTGAATTTTTATTTTATCTAAAGCTTTTAGCATACTAAATGTAAATGAAGATTGTTGTTGTAATCATTACGAGCAACATTAATCTAATTGATAAGTTTTGTTTTTTGAATAAATAAAAAAGAATGAAGCAACATACGAAGCTTATAAGCGAGGTTGAAAATATTAATGGAAAATCTATAATGAAAAATCTAGTAAGTATTAAAGCTGTGAGCATTAGTGTCCATGATATTAATTGAGCGTAAAAAGGATTTAAAATAACTGCCAATGTTTTAAGACCTGCATTTGAGTCACCGATAAAATCAACAGATGCATCAATCAATAATTCTCTTCCAGTTATGAAAATGAATACTATTCCTAGAATAAATAAGTTAGGATTGATGTTGCTAATAATTTGAGCATATACAAATGGACTAATACATAATATTGCGGTTACGAAGTTCTTTATATATGGTATTTTTTTTGATATAAAAGTATAAAAAAATACTAATAGGTATGTTGAAAATAAAATTAGAAAAGATACTAAATTTTGAAATAAAATTTCAATACTAAACATAATAATAGAGAATATAATAATAGAGAATATTGCTGAACTTTTACTTAATAATTCCATGGTAATTGGTCTATTTTTTTTCGCTTGTTTGTCATATTCTAAATCACCAATATCATTTATAATAAATCCAATACCCGTTACTAAAATCATCGGAATGGATCTAAGTATCAATTCAATAACTGAAGCATCATTGATATTAAAATACATAATGATAAATGAAATCAAACCAGATGTAATTGATGTTATTAACCTGAATGATTGGAGAATATATTTAATTGTTGACATTGTATTTATTACTCCTAATTTGATCATAGTTGAATTGATTTTTGTTCCTTGAAAAGCTATAATATAAATAAGATATAAATGTGACTATGTAAATCAAAAATAAACCTATTGTAAGTAATGTTAAATTTGTATTGAATGATTCTTCATTAAAGTACGAATTAATATTTGTTTGAGAATAAAAATTAACCAGTAACTTAAGAGAAAAAAGAAAAAATATTATTCCAAAAGTAGTTATCCCAAGTAATGCTAAAGCCCTAGTCTTTAAATAATAATAACTAGGTATAAGAAAATCTGGACCAGCAAATTTTATATCAATATATTTTATTTTATTTTGTTCCGTACTTTGTTCTGTGCTTTCTTCGGGGAAACTAAAAATACTATTATTTGTAATTTCATTTAAAAAAAACGCACCAGGAACAATCATAAGGCTAAATGACAAAGAAATCAATGTGTAATTATTTTCGACAATATGTATACTATCTAAATCGAAGGTTAATGATATGAGTATAATTATGGGTAGTATATATCCAAAGATTAACCTAATTCTACCCCAGTCTTGAATTTTGAATCTACTAGATTGAAAAGCTCGTAACCAAAATAAATAACCAAGCAATAAATAAAGTACTATTAGAATGAAGAATAATACATTTTGTAATGGTTCAAATAATAAAGAGAATAAAAATAGTGGATAAATCACACTCATAACAAGTAGTGAACTAGGATGATAAAATTCGATACCATATTTATAATTGAGTTTTCCTGATAAAACTTGTTCGACAACATACCATGTTTCGGTAATACCAACTGTCAAAGTTAAAATTACACCCATGCAGATTATTTTTGCAATTTCACCACTAGGGTATGTTGAAAAAAGCGCAGCAAGAAATAAAGGAGATAATAGGCTAACTGCAATATTAATAACTTTTCTATTATGATCAATTGATTCACCACTTTTTGATACTGTTTTAAATCTAATTGATGCTGAAAAAATTAGATAAAATAGTACCCATGAGAAGATTATAGCCCAGCCAGATATTGAAATGTCTATATTTATTGCCCAACCGAATAGAAATGAAAATAATCCTGTGAAAATTGCAGGGAAAAGAGTACGATACTTAAATTTTTCCTTAAATTCTGAATCTTTACATAGAACTCTGTAACCTATAAAAAATAAATAAGGAACAAAGACTAGCAATATTTTAATTGAAATATCCCAAAACTTATCATAATCAATATTTTCTACTGTCCAGAAATAGACAAATGAAAAAATTACTAAAACAATAAAAAAAAGAAATGGGAACCAATTACTAATTTTTAATATTTGATCTTGTTTAGAATCGTGTTCTTTAACATCAGTGTCATACAGAAGTGCTCTATGAAGATATATCGGGGTAAGAATAATCACAAAAAATCTAATTGGTTTTGGTATTGAGTTAAATAAATTTTTGAATATATCTAAAAAATTATTTGAAGTACTTAATAAGTTGCCAAAAATAAGCTTATCAGAACTTATTTGATAACCAACAAGCGAAAAAAGCACAATCAAAATGCAGTATCCAAAAAGTATTATAAATATTTCGAAGACAATTTTTGGTATTCGCTTTTCTATAGATTCCTCCATTTGCTTCTCCGATTAATCATATAAAATTAAGTAAATTTGGTTTAAATGTCAATGTGAATAAATATTGCTTAATCATAATAAATCATCCAATGTCTCTCATCAATCCCCAAATTGTATTGCAGTATACTTGTAGTTTTTTTATATGCCTCATAGTTTTTTAGATAGGCTTAATTTAAACATTCTTTTAGAGTTACGATTGAAGATAACGGTCATGGCAAAAAGCGTAACGGGACTTTAATCGAGAACTCCAAGTCATTTTGCCAATGTTGTGGGTCGTCGCAATTTGTCCA
>JAFGYD010000093.1 GCA_016936295.1 Spirochaetales bacterium
GTGAATACTCTAAAACATCTTTTAAAATTACTATTTTTCTACTTTTAATCTCTACTATAACTCTTATTTTACTTTTTATAAATATATTGATTCCTAGGATTATTGGGTTTTTACTACTATATTCTATAATATTCCTCTCTCTTTGGCAGGGAAGTAAAATTCAATACGATAAGATCGATTATATAACTAAACAATCTATGTATAATTTTATTACATATGGGAATCATGGAGATTTAAAAAGCAAATTTGTAGATACATCATCATATTATAGTGGAAATAGTGGACTTGCAGCATGGTATGATAAACAATTACAAATTGATAAAACAAAAATTCCTTTAAATGGAAGGGTTTATTATCCTCAAAAAAAGGGCACCTATCCTCTAATTCTTGTTGTTCATGGAAACCATCTTTTAGAAGAAAGATCGGATCTTGGATATGATTATCTACTTAAAAATTTTGCAGCAAATAATTTTGTTGCGATATCAATCGATGAAAACTTTTTTAATGGAAACTGGACAACACTTGGGCAAGGAATGCCCTATGAAAACGATGCCAGGGGATTATTATTAATTGAACATTTAAAATTTCTAAAAGAAGAAAACAGTAATATTAATTCTCCACTATATAATCTAATGGATTTTGAAAATATTGGTTTAACTGGTCACTCAAGGGGTGGTGAAGCAATAAGTATTGCTGCAAGTAAAAATAGAGAGTTTAAAATAAAAGGTATCTTTGCCATTGCACCTACAGATAGGCAATACAGAGAAAACATATATCTTAAAGATATATCATTTATGGCTATACATGGAGCAAATGATGGTGATTTAACAGAATTTTATGGTAGGTCACAATTTAACAGGACATCATTTTCCGGTAATAGTTTCAACTTTAAAATATCAACATATATAGAGGGCGTAAATCACGCTCAATTCAATAGTGATTGGGGGGTAGTCGATTCAACGAGTCTTGGAAAAATATTTAAAGGTAAAAATAATAATATAAGACCAATTGATCAACAAAATATAGCAAAAGTTTTATCCCTCAGTTTTTTTGAGAGCTGTTTAAAAAACGATTTATCCCAAATACCTAAATTACAAAATCCCGCAAAATATTTTAATTCAATACCTAAAATACATTATATTGTAGATTATATTGATTCAAACTATATAGATCTATATCTCTATCCTTCTAATGAATTAATAACGTATGACAATATGAGTTATAATATTGAAAATCATCGATATAAGACTATGATATCAGTTGAGTGGGATAGTCAATCTTCTATGATTTTGAATAACCATCTCAGCGAATATACAGGAGACGAAATATCAATTTCATTGGCAAATAAGGGATTTGATACAATAAATTTTCAATTAAAATTATATTTGAATAATATTGAAGTAGATTCTTTTAATAGAATACTACTTCCTGGCATTAAAAAAAATATATTTAAATTCAATATTCTAAATAAAAAAAATATAATTGAGCCCAATTTCCAATCATTTAAATTCCAATATACAAAATGGGATAAAATGGAATTAATCTTTTTCAATAAAGGCTCTATTTTAATAGATAATATATCCCTTACTTCAAGTCAGAAAACAGAATAATTGTTCCCTTCTTACTTCTAGCATACATAGTGGTCCTCTTAACATCATAACCAGTCGTTAATATCGAGTCACCAATAACTTCAGATAGCATTTTTACACAATTGTTCAGACTTTTATTAAAAAACATAGATTTTATCTTTAATACATTTTCATCTACTATCTCTAAACTATAGTCATCTTTAACTTCTGTATTGGAAATATAAGATAAAATTTTGTCGTTCAATTCAATAGCATTTAATTCACCATTAATAGTACTAACTTCATACTCTGAACCAGCATATAATGCCATAAGTTTTTTATGACTCCTTCCAACTGATATACTATTCATTGGGTATGCTTTTATAATTTCAAAGCCTTCAGGAAGATTTTTATTTAATTTAGTTACAGTTTCATCCAAATTATCAAATCCATTATATATTTCTATACCAAATATTTCATAACTAGAAGATACTCCCATTGTTAGAGGGTGGGCAAATTCCAACTTAGGTTTTGGATTAAAACCTTCGGAAAAACGAACTTCAATCCCAGATCGGAAAAAAGCTCTCTCAATTGCTGTCATAGTACTTAGATGTGGTATAAATATAGCACTTCCATCTTTACTAAATTTAAAAATAACCTTTTTATATATCGATCTGTCAACAGTATCTATATATTGAAAATTATCAAAATCATTAATAACTTCTGCCCTAGTTACACCTGTATCCTTTTTACAAACACCACAATTATGATCACAATCTTCAGAACATAGTGGTGTTAGCAATTCATTTTCAGATTTTTGAAGTTCTGAACATCTATATTTAGAACTCTCTAATAATGATATATTACTCCAAGGAAGGGTCTCTGTTTCTACTCTTTCTCTACAAATATAATCTTCAACATCCCAACTAGATTCTTCAATTACTTCTCGCCATAAATCTCTATTAAAATACTCATCCCAAGCATCTAAACGAGCACCTTTTTTGTATGCATTTAATAGTAATTCATTTACTCTTGAATCACCTCTAGTAAAGATTCCTTCTAAAAATGATATGAAAGGAGAGTGGAAATTAACTTTAATATTATTCCCCTTTAAGCCATTTTTTATAGAAGCTAATTTGTCAAAACCATCACTATCACTAAACTGAAAAGAGCGCTCATAAGCTGTGTGTGGCTTAGGAATAAAAACACCTACGTTTACATTTATTCTTAAACCTGTAGCACTCTGAATTTCCTTAATCAATTCAATAATAGGAGTTACTTCATCCTCTCCACCAGCAACTGGTAGACCAATCATAAAGTAAAATTTTGCCAATTTCCAACCATGATCTTTAGCTTTTAATAAAATTTCTATTATTTTATCCTTGGGAACCTCTTTATTAATTCCTCTTTGCCAACCTAATTTAGGAGTTTCTAATGCAAATGTTAAACTACTTTTTCTAACCTCAGAAAGTTCTTCTATTAATGGTAAGGAAATAGAATTAACCCTTAAAGAAGGAAGTGAAAACGATACACCCCTACCCTTAAATCTTTGGTTTAAACCTCTAACTAATTTGTATATTCCATCATAATCACCCGAAGAGAGGGAAGATAAAGTTATAGTCCTATATCCACAGATATCTACTAAATCCTCAACTTCTTTAACTATAAAATCAAACTCTTTTTGTCTAAATGGTTTATAATAAACACCTGCATGACAAAATCGACAACCATTGGGACAACCACGCATTATTTCAACAACACCATGATCTTGAACAGGTGTGATAGTTGCAACCGGAAGGTGAGTTCTCTCCTGGGCAGATTTCCCAAATTCAGGCCAAAAAACCCTACGAACGGGCTCTTTTTTATCTTTATTCCATATAAAATCCAAGGATTTTATATATTCATATATTTGTTCTCTACCTTTTCCATCACTTTTTAGCTTAGCAACATTTTTTAGTAAATTATCAAAAGATCCTTCGGCTTCACCAATAAATACAAAATCTACAAATTCTCCAAAAGTTGATGGATTTGTAGCAGCTGGACCACCAGCAATTATAATGGGATCATCATTATTTCTATCATCGCATTCTAATGGGATTTTTGATAATTCAAGAATATTTAGTAAATTAGTTAAACAAAGTTCATATCCTATTGTAAAAGCTAAGATGTCCATTTCTTTTAATGGTGTACCTGTTTCCAAAGTAAATAGAGATATATCCTTTAATCTAAGTAAATCCTCAAAATCCTGGGCTGGCGCAAAAACTCTTTCACAGTATACCCTATCTACACTATTGAATAGATTATATAAAATTTTAAGAGCCTGATTAGACATTCCTATTTCATATAAATCTGGAAATGATACTGCTAAACGAAGGATCTCGTCTCCAGTAGGATATAAAGAACCAAATTCTCCACCAATGTATCTTCCAGGCATTCTTATACTTAAAAGATCATATTTATATTGTTCAATAATTTTATTCATTTTAATTCCTGTAACGTCTTTGATAAATCCCCTGTAGGATACCTATTCCTGCTAAAGCTGTCCATAACGAAGAGCCTCCATAGGAAAGAAAAAATAGAGGAATTCCTGTAATTGGCATTAAACCAATATTCATACCTATGTTTTGAACAACATGAAAAAAGATCATTCCTACAATTCCAGCTCCTACAATCACAGAAAAATTATCTTTTGCATAGGTTAAAATTAAAATACCTCTAATCAAAATAATAAAAAACGAGCCAAAAACTAAAATTGCACCAATAAATCCCAACTCTTCAGATAAAATTGAAAAAATAAAATCAGTACTCTGTTCAGGAAGAAACTGGTAATGAGATTGAGTACCTTGCAAAAATCCTTTACCCATAAGTCCACCAGAACCAACTGCAGTAGTAGCTTGTATAATATTCCAGCCAAAATTCAGTGGGTCAACCTGAGGATTCATAAAAACAATTAATCTCATAATTTGGTACTCTTTAAGAACATAGGTTCTGGCAATATAAGAAATAACTAAAGAAACTATTATTATTGAAAAAGCATATATTACCCAATAAAAATACTCTTTTTTAAAATAAAAATAGCCAATAATAGATAGTAATATAGAAAAAGAAAATGACCCTATAAGATATAATAACAAATTTTTATTATTTAAAATTGTAACAAATGGATTCTTACTTTGAAGTATAAACTCCTCCCAGCCAGGAAGCATTGTAAAAAAGAGTGTTAGACCTCCTAGTAACAGGAGATAAATCAAATGCTTTATGTTACAACCACCAATAAATATCATTGCAATAAAAATTGGAATATATACAGAAGCAGTACCCATGTCTGGTTGAATAAGTATTAATGAAAATGGTAGTGCTATTATACCAAATGATATAATAAAAACCTTTAATCTATAAATTTCTTTTTTATTGTCATCCAGATATTTGGCTAATAATAGAATAGTCGCTATTTTTGTAAATTCAGAAGGCTGAAATCCAAAACTGCCTATATACAACCATGATTTTGCACCATTAACAGTAGAACCATTTATCCGAGTATAAATAAGAATAGCTAATAGAGTTAGATAAATTGGAATTGCAAAATTTTTTATTTTCTCTATATCATAAATTGAAAAAAAGAGAAGGATAAATAAGCCTGAAATAATTCTAATCAACTGCTTCTGATACTCGTTTGAAACATTTATGCCAGTTGATGAGATTCCACTAGAATATATAAAAGCTACACCTAAAAACATTAGAAAAAAAACTGATATTAACATTAAAAAATCAATTCTAGAAAGTGTTTTACCCAGTTCCAGTCTACGTCTCATTGCCATAACTCCCTTAAGTAGTATGGTCTTAAAGTTTTAAGAACTTCATCGAAATTCTGATTAGCAAATATACCTTGATAAATTAAATCAGATGCTTTTGGAGCCCAAGGTCTCCACCTGTCCAATTCATTTGAAGCCTCGATCATTACAACCATTACTACTTGATCTTCAGGAGCTGCATCATAAGGGCCATAAGAGACAAACCAGTCATGAAATCGATCCTTTAAGCCAACTTCTCCAGTTCCGGTCTTTGCAGCAATTTCTACAGCTCTTGTTGATATTGCATTTTTAGCAGTTCCATCTGTAATAACCCCTCTCATATACTTTTTAATTTCTACAAAAGTCTCGGGTTTATATGTTGATTTTAATAAAACCTCCCTAGAAATTGTCTCTAGAGTTTTGCCAGTTAAGGGATCAATAATCTCTTTAACTACATGGGGTTTGTAAACTACTCCTTCATTTAAAATAAATGCTAACTCATTTGCAATCTGAATAGGTGTCGCCAAAGTTTGGCCTTGGCCAATAGAGACATTCATTGTGTCTCCATTTGTCCACCAGGTATCATATTTTTTCTTAACCCATTCTGGGGTTGGAACCTGGCCTGATGCTTCATTTGGTAGATCTATTCCAGTTTTTTCTCCAAATCCAAAGGCTCTGGCGTATGTATTAATTTTATCAATTCCTAAATAGTCTCGACCCAATGTATAATAAAAAATATTACAGGAATTTTCCAATGCAGCTTGAAGATCGACAACACCGTGACCAGCTGGATTCCAACATCCAAAATACCTATCTCCATAAAATACCCTTCCTGTACAATCGACAGTTAAATCAGTCGGAACTTGTTCCTCTAATGCAGCTGTGGACATTATGATTTTAAAAGTTGATGCTGGTGCATACCCTTGAAGTGCTCTATTTAAAAGGGGTTTGTTGTCATCTAAAAGAATCTCACCAAAAGCATTCTTAGAGTTATCATAAAACTCATTTGGCTCATACCATGGATACGAAACCATAGCAAGAATCTCACCTGTACTAGGTTTTAAAACAGTTACAGAACCCTTCCTGTTTCCTAAGGCTTTTTCTGCAAGAGTCTGAATATTTCTATCTATAGTTAACATTAAGTTTTTTCCAGCCACAGGAGGTACATCTTTTTCAAGATTCTCTTTATCTAATTTACGGCCTTGTACATCTACTGTTTTATATTTTAGACCATTTTTACCTTTAAGAATTATATCGTACTGCTTTTCTACACCATTTTTTCCAATATTATCATTTAAAGTATAACCTTCATTATATAATACCTGGAATTCACTTTGAGAAATATTACCAACATATCCTAAAATATGGGAAATTGATCCATCAAAAAGGTAGTTTCTAATTGGAATTGTCTCCCAGGTTACACCAGGTAAAAATTCAATGTTTTCTGCAATTTTAACAATTTTATCATAAGATACAGCCGACATTATCTCAACATTATTAAAGGAATTACGTACGGAATAGGGTAATTTTTGCTCTATATAACTTTCCTCTACTTCAAGAAATTGAGAAAGTTTAATAATTAATGATTCATAATTATCTTTGCCCACAAATGCAGGATTAACTACAACACTAAATGATTCCCTATTATCTACATAAGGAATATCATAATTTCTATCGTAAATTTCACCCCTGGGGGCAACAATTATATTACTTCTACTAGAAACAGCTGTCGCTTTCTTTTGATACAAATTTTGATTCACTACTTGCATTCTATATAGATGAATTAAATTAAAAATAAAAATACTAGCTATTACAGCCACAACAATATAAAGCCGTAATTTGCTTACACTATTTTTCATTAATTATCTCTTCTAACATATAATTTTTTTGCCATAATATTTAAGAGAAAAAAGATAATAGGAGTAAGAACTATATTCATTCCAAGTTCAATTAGAAATCTTATAGTAAAAAAGTTTATCTCAAAATCAATGGGAAAAATCATAGAAACTAATTGTATAAGAAAAAACTTAAAAATAGTACAAATAGTAATAATAATACACGGTAATAAAATTTTATCCAGGAAAATTTTACCCTTAAAAAACCCAAGTAAAAATCCAATTATCAATCTAACTAATGTATTTAAACCAAATGGAGCACCGCTCAATGAATCTAAAACAATTCCTGAAGAAAATCCTAGAACTTGACCAATATTTTTACCATAATTAATTGAAAAATAAATTATGACAATTAAAGTTAAATCAGGCATATAATCATTTTTAAAGAAAAGTGGAAACAATACACTTTGAGTTATTATACTAAATATTACTAATCCTAAGGATGCTAAAAAATATAAAACTTTATTACTCATTAAAAACTCCGGTAGGGACAAGTACAGAAACAAATTCTAACCTTGAAAAATCTATTATAGGTTCTATAAGAATTTTTAACGAAGTCTCATAATCGACCCTATCTATCTGTATTATTCTTCCTATAAAATATCCCTTTGGATAGAGGGAGTTCATTCCACTTGTCTCAACCAAACTACCAATAGAAATTTCATTTAAAGCTATTTTCTTAACATAGTCTAGCTGTAAATAACCATCTAGGGAGTCAAAACCTTTTACTAATCCTTCATATCTACTTTCAGATAATCGACTAGCAATATAACTTCTTTGATCTAGTAGAGGAAGAACAATGGATGAGTAAGCACCTGTATTAATTACCTTACCAACTACACCTATCAATCCATCTTGTTCAGCAACAACTGGTTGATTATTTTTTATACCGTGCTTACTACCCTTATTTATAACTATAGCAGAACTTAGGTTACTTGGATCTTTTCCAATAATTTCGCACTGAATAGAGTCATGATTTAAAGAATCTTTAAAATTTAACAACTTCTTAAATTCACTATTTTCTCGTTTAACCTCAAGAAACTCTCTATCTAAAGATCTATAATCCTCTAATTCTTTGCTAACCAGATCATATCTTTTTTTTAAGTTTTTAAGTTCACTAACTGAGTTAATTGTATTACTGGTAAATTCAATAGTTAAGTCCACACCTCTTTGCAAAATTGTAAAGAAGGATAATGCTCCCTCTTTTGTAGCTTTAAAGCTTTCATTAGAGAGGAGCATAATTGATGAAATTAAAAATAAGACTATAAATATTGAATATGACTTATCAAATCTCTTTTTTATTGGCACTTAAATTCCTATGAGTTGATACTATCGTAAATACTTCGGTTATCATTTGCATCTTTTGCATATTCAAAATATTTACCAGCACCAAGGGCAACACATAATAGAGGATTTTCTGCCAGAATTACAGGAACACCTGTCTCTTTAGCTAATAGTTTAGGTAAACCTTTTAAATTAGCACCTCCACCAGTCATAACTATACCACGTTCAACAATGTCTGCAGCCAACTCAGGAGGAGTTTGTCCCAACGTTCGTTTAACTTCCTGTATTACAGCAGAAATTGGAGCTTGTAAAGCTTCTCTAACTTCAACAGAATCTATTTCTAATCTTCTAGGTAATCCAGTAATTGCGTCAGTTCCTTTAATTTCCATCTTCTCTATTTTAGTTTCAGGAGTTGCGTTTCCAATTGTCATTTTAAGTTTTTCAGCAGTTTGTTCTCCAATTATTAGGTTATGAACTTTCTTAACATGTTTAATAATTGCCTCATCAAACTCATCTCCACCTATCCTAATAGCATTTGTAACAACCATTCCACCAAGGGATATAACAGAAATTTCTGTGGTTCCACCACCTATATCACAAATCATATGACCTGCAGGCTCAAATATAGGAATATCAGCACCAATAGCAGCAGCTAATGACTCTTCAATAATTTTTACATCTCTAGCGCCTGCTTTATATGCACACTCTTCAACAGCTCTTCTTTCAACTTCAGTTATACATGAAGGGACACCAATAGTCATTCGTGGTTTAATTAGTTTTCTATTTGGAAGAACCTTTGCAATAAAATATCTAATCATTTTTTCTGTAGTTTCCAAGTCTGCAATTACACCATCTCTTAATGGTCTTATAGCAACAATATTACCTGGAGTTTTCCATAACATTCTTTTTGCATCTGTACCAACAGCAACTACTTTTTTTGTATTTCTTTCTATAGCAACAACAGAAGGCTCACTACAAACAATACCCTTACCTTTTACATATATTAGTGTGTTACATGTACCTAAATCTATACCTATATCAGATGCGAATCCATTAAGAAATCCCATATTTTCCCCTTTTTTCTATTTGTTTAACCATTGAATAACATCAGTATTCCCTGGTTTCTGTTTTAATAATTTTCTTAATATTTTTTTTGCTTCACTTTCATTACCAATTAAAAAAAGCGATTTAGATAAAATTAATGCTGCATCAAAATCATCAGCTCTAATTTTTAATATTTCATTTACCTGGTCTATAGCTTTATTATAATTTCCATCATTAAAATATAACTTTGATAGATCTAATCTTGAATCTAGTTTAACATTTATCTGACTTGAATTATCTAGAATTTCCAAGAGATATTTCTCCTGTTTATTGTATTCTCCTATTTGCCCATAAGCTTTAGAAATAATATAATTAATTTCAGGTGAATGTCTCTCTTCAGGAAGAAATTCAAATTCATTAATACTCTTTCTATATTGGCCTAACTCATAATAAGCCAAACCTTTGAATTCGTAAATATCTTTTCCTAAATATCCTTCCTCAAGTGCAATATCCAGGTATTTAATTGTTAAATCGGAGTAGTTTTCACCTTTATAGTAATAAGCTTTACCTAATACATAGGCTATATCACCTTCTAAATCCCCATCTGCTAAAATAAAAGCTTTTCTTAGGGATACTATAGATTGGTTAATTAATGGTATTTTCATTTCAAGAGAAATTTGTGATATTCCTAAGTAAAAGTTGGAAATCCCATGAAAAAAGAGATAATTTAGTTCTAAAAAATTTGTTTCTAAAACTTCATCACAAATTGTTACTATCTGGGAGTATTTTTTTTCTTCCCAAAGTTTATTTAAATCCTGTTCCTGGTAAGATTTTACAAGTTGGGTATCATAAATCTTAACACCCTGATTTAATAGATATGTAATTAAAAAAAAGAGGATGGGTATAATAATAATTAAAGAATAAATAGAACTCTTTCTTTTAGAAAAACTCTTTTTTTTATTATTATACAATTAACATCCTCCCAAAAATATAAAAAATCAGATCTATAAGCCGAGTTCTGTAATAAACTATCATCTATCTACTTAACAGATTACTCTGTTAATCTAGCAGTCTACCCGTAACTTAATAGGAGCGAGAAACTCCTCATTACTGCTTGACTTTGCTCCTAGTGAGGTTTACCTTGACGAATAATATTACTAATATCCCGGTAGGCTCTTACTCTACCTTTTCACCCTTACCTTAAAAAAACAAAGTTTAATCTAAGGCGGTATATCTCTGTGGCACTATCTGTCACCTAATTAATAGGTGCCCGGGCGTTACCCGGCACTATTCTCTATGGAGCCCGGACTTTCCTCCTGTGTAATTAATACACAGGCGATAGTCAGATCTGAAAAATTTAATCTAGTAAAAAGTCGTCGTCAATAAGGTCAGATAAAGATACTTCTTCATCAAATTCATCTGCAACATAATTATCATTTTCAGTTTCCTGGTGAAATAAAATCCTGGAACAGTAAGGACAAAATAAAATTTGATCTCCCATTCTCACTTCATTGGCAAACTGAGCAGGTAGAGTCATATGACAACCTGAACAAACACCTAAAACAACAGGAACAATACCAAGACCTGATTTATTTTTAATAATTCTTTCAAATTTGAATAGAATTTCGCTATTCATATCCTGGCTAATTATTTTTTCTTCAGATATCATCTCATTTTTTAATGTATCTTTCTCATTAACCATCTCAATGATTTTAGCTTTCTCTTCATTGATCTCTTCTTTTTGCTGGTTAAGAAGTTCCTCTTCAGAAGTTAGCATTTCAGACAGAACCTCTATAGTTTTAGAAACCTTTTGGATCTCTCTTCTATATTCCTGTTCAGATTCTGTAGCCATTTTAATTTCACGTTCTAATGCTTCATACTCTCTCTGAGTACTAATTTCATCCATTCTTTTTTCACTAGTTTCTCTGGATCTTTCAGCATCATTCATTAATTTTGTTAAACGCGATAACTCTTCTTCAGCTGCCAATTTATTATCATTCTTTTCTATAAAGGATTTTTGTAGTCGATTTAATAACTCTTCCTTCACAGTTAAAGCTTTAGGAATTTCTTCAATTTCCTTCTCAATCTCAATTCTTTTTGAAAGCACTTCCTGCAAGTGTCTTAGTTTTTCAAAAGTCTGTTCCACTTTATCTCCTTAATTTTCTAGATAATCTTTTAATTTAACACTTCTATTTGGATGTCTTAATCTTCTTAAAGCTTTAGCTTCAATCTGTCTAATACGTTCTCTTGTAACATTAAAATAGAGCCCTACTTCTTCCAAAGTTAATGAATAACCGTCATCCAAACCAAATCTCATTTTTAAAACTTCCTGTTCTCTAGGAGGTAATGTAGATAATACCTCAGATAACTGTTCTTGTAAAACCTTAAAAGCAGTTTGATTAGCAGGATTTTCTACATCTTTATCTTCTATAAAATCACCTAATAATGAATCTTCCTCTTCACCTATTGGTGTCTCTAACGATATAGGTTCTCTTGCAACATTTTTAACAGATTTAACCCTTTGAACATTCCATCCTAATCTCTCTGCAATCTCTTCATCACTAGGTTCCCGTCCCTTAATTTGCATTAATAAACGAGACTCTCTAACAACTTTATTTATCTGTTCAATCATATGAACAGGTACTCTTATAGTTCTTGCTTGGTCAGAAATAGATCTTGTTATAGCCTGTCTAATCCACCATGTTGCATAGGTAGAAAATTTATACCCTTTCCGGTACTCAAATTTTTCAACAGCCTTAATTAATCCAATATTACCTTCTTGAACAAGATCAAAAAAGTGTAAACCTCTGTTTGTATATTTCTTTGCTATACTAACAACAAGTCTAAGGTTAGCTTTAATTAATCTATCCTTGGCATTTTTCATCATTGTTTTACCATGGGAGATCTCATCACCCATAACAAGAATCTTATCTGCACTATTTTCAAACTCTAATTCTATATTTCTTAGATCTCTATAGTTAGTTTGCAGAGTCCTAATTTTATCTTTCAATTGATCGGCAGTATAACCAAGCTCTTCTTCAATCTCAGCCTTTTTACTTTGTTGAGCTAAATTCCTACCTAAAGTTCTTACTTCCCTTAAGTTTTGTACTTTTAAATCTCTTTGTAAAAGATACTGTTCTCTTCTAAGTTTGTTAATCATTCGAACAGCAACAATATATTTATCAGAGAACTCTATAATTTCATCTTGATAAAGTTCAACAGTACTCAACTCCTTAACAAGACTATCCTTCATTTCAAGAACAGTTTCATCAGTTAAAGGATCACCTTCAGTGGCATTTACTTTTTCCTTTATCATCATATATTTTTTTAATTTAGGTAAAATTTTCTTTAAAGGTTCTCTATATAGTGCATTTAAACGTCTTCTAGCTGCAAGTATTTCAGAAACCTCTTTTTTACTTAAATCAAGTTCTCTTGGATCATCTTTACATGAAGCTTTATCCATTATTCGCTGATATTCAGAAATTATCATTCCATTTCCTTGAAGAATTTGTTTAATAATAAACTCTCCCTCTTCCATGCTTTTTGATAATTCTACCTCTTGCTCAGCAGTTAAAAGACTCTCTTTTCCAATCTCCCTTAAATAAAGTCGAATAGGATCATCAATTACAGAATCTTTTTCATCAACAATTAGTTTTTTAGCAATACTCTTTGGTATATCTGTATCAGAAATTCTTTCAATTTCTATATCTTCATCTATTGTTACATCTATATCTTCAAGCTCCATACTACTTCTAAAGCCTAAAGATTCATCTCCATCCTCGGAGCTACCACCACTAAAACCTAGAGCAGAACTATCAAGAATTGGATCATCGTCCTCTTCTTCCTCTTCAAATTCTTCCTCTACTTCGTCGGCATCAATATCAACAATATCTATCTCTTCTTCAAGATCAATTTCATCCTCAAGATCTATATCATCTGAATCTAAATCTAAATCATCATCCAGATCTTCTTCCAGATCATCGTCTAAATCATCTTCAGAATCTTCCTCTAAATCCACATCATCGTCTAAGTCTATGTCATCATCCGAACTATCCAAATCTTCAGAATCATCATATGCATCATCGGTAATTTCAGGTGCAATAATATGACCAACAGGAACCATAACTGATCCATCGTCATCATCTTCCAGCAAGATATTGTTATTTTCAAGTAAAGTTAACACTTCCTCTATCTGATCTGAATTTAATAAATCATCGGGAAGCATATTATTTACTTCATCATAAGAAAGGACTTTTTTCTTTCTACCATACTCTAACAACTTTATTATTGCCGGATTCTTATCCAATTGTGCCATTTAATAATCCTCAATTCTTCCAAGTTTTTCGTCTAATTTGGATTTTTCCTTAAGTAACTCAATAATTACTCCGGAATCACCCTGCATTCCTGCTTTACCTATTTTTGTCTCTAGTTCAGAAAGCTTAACTAATAGAGCTTTACGCTTTAAAAAAACTAGAGAATCAACTATTATATCACCCGGATTATCATCAAATTCACTGGAAGAACATTTGCTTACAATAAGCTGTTTTAGATCTAAATTACTAATTCTTCTAGTAACTGATTCTAAAGAACTATTCCCATCATTTAATGAGCTAGAAATGGCATTATAAACAGTAAAAGCATTATTACTTGAAAGTCCATAATCATTTACAAATTGATTAACTTTATCATAATAATTACTATTTAAAACCAACGCACACATAAGATAAAGCTCTTTATCACTGTAAATATCAATAATCTCAGTTTCTATTCTCTTTTTTAAATAAGTACTTTTTCTATTATTTTGGGTCAATTCACTCAAAACAGATTTCTTACTTACTCCAAGTTCACTTGCCAATTTCTCTAAACAAGCCTCTTTTCTAATATCTGAGATAATACTATTTATGTATGGAAGCATACCTTTTGCAACGTTTTCTTTACTCTCCGGAGATTCACTACCAAACTGATTAAGTAACCTTTTTAGTAGATAATCAAAACTATTTATAGTGTATTTACAGTACTTTTTCAATGCTTCTTCACCATTTTTTTTCAAAATTTCTGCAGGATCCATATTATTGGGTAAAGAAATGACTTCGGGACTTATTCCTACACGCTCTAAAATTGAACATGCTTTTTCAGTAGCCTTTATACCAGCTGCGTCACCGTCAAATAGTATAATTCCTCTATCGGCATATCTTTTTAACAATTTTGCCTGTGACTCTGTAAAAGCTGTACCTAATGGAGCAACTGCATTTTTAAAACCTGCTTGATGAAGTGCCATAACATCAATATTACCTTCGCACAGAATAAAGCTTTTTGTTTTTCTTATATCTTGAATTGCCAGATTTATTCCAAAAAGAATACTTCCCTTATGATATATTAATGTTTCTGGTGAATTTATATACTTTGGTCCATTATCAGAAAGTGTTCTCCCACTAAAAGCCACTACTTGATCATGCTGATTGATTACCGGAAACATTATTCTATCAAAAAAAATTGAAACTCTGGGATTTCTTTTTGAAAAAAACCCTGAATTTAACAAAAAAGAATCACTATAGTTTTTACTTTTAAGAAAATTGTATAACCAGTTACTTCCACTAGGAATATAGCCTATCCTAAAATCATCTATTGTCTGTTGGTTTAAACCTCTATCAAGCAGATAATGTTTAACACTGTTGTTTTTTTCAATGCTATTTAATATATAGGAAAAACTTCCACAACACTTTTCATATAAACTAATTAATATTTCTCTCTCAGTATTTTGTTTTTCATCCTGAATGCTATTATTGAAATTTATGGCTATTCCAACTTTTTTCCCTAAATAGACGACAGAATCCACAAAAGACATATTCTCAATTTCCATTATGAAATTAAAAACACTTCCACCTTTTTGACAACCAAAGCAATAAAACATGTTTTTGTCTTCAGTTACAGTAAATGAAGGTGTTTTTTCATTATGAAATGGGCAGCAACCCCAAAATTTATCACCTTTTTTATTTAAAGTTGTATATTCACTTACTATATCTACAATATTAGATCTTTCAGAAATTTCCTGTATAGTATTCTCAGGGATTTTCATTACTTTTTGCTCTCAAATCCGCTTAAATATTCCAAACGAGCTTCTTCATGCTCACTATATTTACTAGAAAATCGGTGTAAGCCCTTCTCTCTGTCCTTAACAACAAAGAAGATATAATCTGTAACTTCAGGATTAAATGCTGCATCTAAAGCGTAATATCCAGGATTAGAAATAGCTCCAGGAGGAAGTCCTTTATATAAATATGTATTATAAAGAGATTCAACTTCCAAATCGTCAAAGAATAATCTATTTCTATGTTTTTCTCCATATTCTTCGGTTAAAACATACATTACTGTTGCACAGGATTGTAGCTTCATATCCTTTTCCAATCTATTATAAAATACCGATGCGATTTTTTTTGCTTCTATGGAACTTTTATACTCTCTTTCAACAATAGAAGCTAAAATAACAATATCTGATATCTGTTTATTAGTTAGTTTCTTATATGAGGGATAAATTTCTTTTAAGTTTTTATAGAAATTTTCAATCAAACTCTCAACAACTAAAATTGCAGGATAATCTTCTTGAAAAGAATATGTATCTGGAAATAAAAATCCTTCGGCCGTATCAAATGGAATATTATAAAATTCCAGTAAGTTTTTATTATGTATAGCATTTAAAAAATCTTCACTTTTAACAATGCCTTTCTCTTCAAATATTTGAGCAATTTTTCTAGAAGTATAACCCTCAGGTATAGTAACAGAGATCAACTCCTGTCTACCCTCAATTAAAATTGCATATATTTCCTGAACAGAACTAGAAGGACTTATATCATAAACCCCTTCTTTCAGCATTATATCAAACTCTTTAACAATACCATAATATTTGAAAATTCTTTGATTTCTAATTAAACCTTCTGTATATAAATTCCTTGAAATTGTTTCTAAACTCTGTCCTTTACCTACATAGAAAGATATATTATTGACACTACTGGAGACAGGTTTTAAATTTTCATAAGTATAATAGGCTCCTAATAAAGCACCAATTAACAGCAAAATAAGAAGTATTAATAAAAACTTTTTCAAATTGTACCCTTATCTTTGAAAATTTTCCTGTAATTTTCAATCTCTAAAACAGAATAAGTATTATATATCTCTTTTTCTAACTTATTCAGTATAACATTAAAAGGTTCTGGAATATTCTCTAAATCCAAAAAAAATAAATAAAGATTTAAAATCTCTAATTTATCAAAATTTATCATATTATTTAGGATTTACAAATGGTTCATCCAACCGTTGCTCCAACCATTTATCTATCTCTTCCTTACTTCGAAGTTCACCTTGTCCTGCACCAGGACAACTCTGAACTACATTATCCCATGTTTCTTTATTAATAAGATTGTGAGCCCAAAAAGGATAACTTCGACACTGTAGAGGCCTTGCTTCGTAAACAGTACACCCATTATCCCAAAATGCGCAATCAAAATTAGCTTTTTCATTTAACGAGAGTCGCTTGAAACCAGATATATTAATAACCCGACAATGTTTTTTTATAAATTTAGCTGGTTGCATACCCAAATGATCAGCCATTCTATCAATATCTACTTGTGATAAAAATACATAACCAGCTTCATGCCTACAACAACCGCTACATCTTTGACAGGTAAATTTCAAACCTTCACTATAGAATTCATCCATAATTTTCTCCAAAAAAAAACTTCCTTTAAAGGAAGTTTCATTATGGTAATTGGGGAGAGAAGGATTTGAACCTTCGAAACCGAAGTAACAGATTTACAGTCTGCCCCCTTTGACCACTCGGGAACCTCCCCATAAGA
>JAFGYD010000094.1 GCA_016936295.1 Spirochaetales bacterium
ATTTGGACATTAACATCAAACACATCTTTAATGTTTTTTATGTTAATTACATCCAATGGTTTACCTATAAACATTAGTTTTCCATCTTTTATCATCGCAATTTTATCTGCAAATTTAATGGCCTGGTTAATATCGTGAAGAACGCATAAAACTGTTAGTTTATCGTTTATAACACGATTTTTTACAATTGATAGAGTATTTAACTGATGTTTTATATCCAAGTGATTTGTAGGTTCATCTAAAATTAATAAATCAGGTTCTTGAGTAAAGCTGGAGGCTAGATGAACTCTTTGAAGTTCGCCACCCGAGAGTTGATGCAGATATCTATCTTTTAGATGAAAAATATCCGTTTCTTTCAATGCTTGATTAATTATTAAATTGTCATGTTTTTCTAGAGATCCAAATAGAGATTTATGGGGAATTCTACCATATGAAACCATGTCCCAAACACTTATTCCTTCTACTGTTTTATTATGTTGAGTTAATGTAGAAACAAATTGCGAATACTCCTTACTTTTATATTTTTCTAAATGAATCTCTTCTATTTTTATTTCTCCATTTTTCTTTTTTAATGTTTTTGATATTGTTTTGAGAATTGTAGATTTTCCTGATCCATTTGGACCTATTATTCCAAGGAATTCACCTTTATTAATGTCAATATTTATATTTTGAACAATTGTTTTGCCAGAGATTTCTACTTCTAGCTCTTTTAAATTAACCATTTTGCTCTCCTTTTGCTAAAACGATAAATAGTGGTGCTCCTAACACTCCTATTAATATACCCACAGGGATTTCCATTGGAGAAAAAACAATTTTTTGAAAAAGATCGGTAGTTACAATTAATACTCCTCCTATTACAGCTGAACATGGGAGTAGGTATGTCAAGTTCTGACCTACTATTCTTTTTGCTAGCTGTGGAGCAATTATCCCTATAAAAGATATCACTCCCGAAAAAGCAACACCTATACTAGCAAGCATAACAGCAATTAACGATACTATTATTCGAAGAAAAACAGGGTTATAACCTAGATTTATTATTCCAGAATCTTCGAGTAATAAAACTTTTAACACCGGAATTAAAAAATATGATATTAAAATAAAAATTCCTGTATATATAAGAATTATTCCCATTTGGCTTTTAGTAATTGTAACTAAAGAACCACTTAACCAAGTAATGGCATCCCTTAATTTATATACATTCAAAATGGTAATTATACCAATTATTGATGTCCCAATAGAATTTATTGCAACACCCACTAAAACAATTTTACCTGGTTTAAAACCAGAACTTGATGTTGTAATAATTAATAATAAAATAAATGCAACTAGACCCCCCGCAAAAGAGAATAAAGGAAGAATATTTGTTAAAGATGGTAATAATAGTAATGTGATTAATGCACCAACTGTTGCACCTGATTGAATTCCTAAAATACCACTATCTGCCAATGGATTTTTTAGTGCCGTACTTGTTAATAAACCACTTATACTTAATGCAGCACCTATTGCCGCACCTCCAAGAATTCTTGGAAGTCTTAAGTTTTGTATTAAGCTGTTATTGTACGATGTTGATTTCCCAAAAAGAGATAGAATAACATCTTTAAATTCAATCCGGATCTCTCCGGATGATAAAGATAATAGTATTAAACCTAAAAGAACTATAAGTAGTAAAAAGGTTCTATTAAATTTAGATTGAATCACTCAAAACCTCTTTTAGTAATTCAATCTGCAAATCTAGTGAAAATGGATCTGTAAACCAGAAATCTTCGGATTTTAAATAAAAAATATGATTATTTTTAACAGCTTCCAAATTTTTCCAAATAACATTATCCATTATAAAACTTCCTGACACTTTTGGATCCTCTGTACTCATAACAAGTAACCTATTCCCAGAATATTTTTCCAGGGATTCAATATTAACAGTAAGATATGAATCTGGTTTTCTTATATAATCTTTTTCCCCATCTGCAGTTCCTTTAAGTTTAAGTTTGTTATATATGATATAACCTCCACGGCCAAAATGTTCCCCATACAAGTATGCATTACCACCCCATATATCTATTATTGTATATGTTTCTGTTTTGCTTCTTATAAGTTTATCAAGTTCATTAATTTCACTATTAAATTTGTCTATCCATTGTTGTGCAATATCTTCAGTACTTGTAATTTTTGAAAGTTCAACAATCAGTTCTTCTGGATTATATGTTCCATAGGGTATTATTACAGTTGGAGCTATTGCTCTGTACTGTTCTACTCTGTCCTGATTAATAGTAATAATTAAATCAGGGTTTAGTGACATTATTTTTTCCATTGACTGTCCAACATCGACAATATCAACTACTTTATGTTCCCATGCCGATGATTTATATGTTAAATCTGCACCTACAAGTTTAGCATTTAGCATTAATAATTCACCTATATAGTAGTCGGCGACTATACGTTGTGGTTCGGTTATAACACTATTTTTTTCTACATTTTTTGTACATGAGAGCAATAGTATACTTAATAATAGTGTTGTGAATATTTTTCTTTTCAAAAGAATCTCCTTTGGCAGTTAGAATATAATTAGGCTTGCCTATTTCGATATAAAGCTATTATTATTTCATTGTTCTGTCAATATGATCTGTTCAAACTAGGGAGTTTTAAATTGAAGCATTGGTTTTTTGTAAAGGTAATTCTATCTTGTACCCTATTAATAGCTGTTGTAAGTTGTATTAATTTAAAAAAGGATGGTTTGAGTCTTAAACATGAGATAAGTGTTGAATACAAGACCGATAAAGGTAACAAAATTATAGCTGATTATTATAAAATATCAGATAACAGTTTCGACTTTGTACATCTATTATTTCCAGACGGTAAAGAGTATACACTTCGCAGAGCTGTTTCTGGTTCAGGTGCTAGATATATTGATGATTTAAGTGTGGAGTGGTGGACAAAGGGGAGTTCTGCTATTTTTAGTAGGAAAAACGATAAAAATGAGTTTGAAATAATTTACAATTGTTCTGAAATTTAGTAAATATCAATTTATGATTTGCAGAATGGGATGTGCAGCTTGCTGTATTTTTATTTCGATTAGTTCACCAATTCCAGGACACCCAAATGGAAAACCTGCAGGTGTTAGATGTATTAATTTAAAAAATGATTTAAGTTGTTCTATTCACAATACTTCATTATATCCAAAGGTTTGTAAAGATTTTAAAGCAACATTGGAATATTGCGGTACCTCAAGAGATTTTGCGGTTAGAACACTTTCTGAATTAGAAAATCTTACAAGTTAAAGCTTTTCTGTATTATATATTCAATTTAGATAACTTTTCTTTCAGATCTGCAGAATTAGTAAATTGTATTGTTGTTATACCTAGATTTTCTGCAGTGTCCAGATTTATCTTTGTGTCATCTATAAATAGACATTGGTTTGGATTTAAATTATTTCTTTCTAGCAATAGTTGATAAATATTTGTATTTGGCTTAATCATTTTTACATCGCAAGAAAAAACAATATCGTTAAATTGATCCCAAAAGTTGTATTCACTAATTAAGTATTTCGCAAATTCTATATGCATATTGGATAAAACAAATAAATTATACCCTTTTTGTTTGAGATTATAAATTATATCAACTGTATCTTGAATAAGTGACAATGCTTCTGGAATGTGATTAAAGAAAGTTTCAAAATATTCTCTTTCTAAGCCAGATCTTAAAATGCTATTTTTTATTGCATCTTCTCTAGATAGAACTCCTTGATCGAGTTTTTCCCAATCACTCTGTTTTAATAGATTCTCTACTATAGTGTCTTCAATTTTTTTATTATTAAATAAGCTACTTAAAAGTAGACTTGGTTGCCAATTAAATACAACTCCACCTAAATCAAAAATAATGTTTTTTATGCTCATAAATATAATATATAATTAAAAAATGATTAGTAAAACACTTGTAGTATATTATTCGAAAAATGGAAGTAGTAAGTATTTAGCCCAAAGATTGGGAAGAGAGCTTTTATGCGATGTAGAACCCTTGGTTCCTAGAATAAATAGTTTTTTCACTGTTCTTCTAGGTCTAACCCTTGGATTAAAAAAAATTAGAGTAAATGTAGAGGATTATAATAAAATAATTATTTGTTCTCCCATTTGGATGGGGCAACTTCTTTCACCTGTTAGAAGTTTTATAAATAAATACAGCAATAATGCTACTAAATGTTATCTAGCCCTAAGCTGTGCTTCATCGGAAGAGAGTAAAAATGATAAATTTGGATATAATACAGTTATTAAAAAATTTGAAGAATTAACAGGTGACAAATTTGTTAGTGCTCATGCATTTTCTGTATTAAAAGTTATTCCACCAAGTAATGCAAAAAATGATGATATAATTATGAAAACAACTTTTAATGATGAAAATTTTAAAAATGTAATTTTAAATGAATTTTCCGATTTTATAGAAATAATCAATGCAACATAATTGTATGTTATAGGTTAAAAACATACAAATTTGTATTTTACTTTAGTCCACATAATTAAATAACTCAAAAAATAAGATATATTTTTATCATGGCACACTTCTTGCTTTTAAGTTGTTGGAGGCCATCATGAAATTACTCATAGTCGATGATTCAAACATTATTAGAAAGGCAATAGATAAATACTTAAAGGATTATGACCTGGAAATTGTTGGCAGTGCAGGTGATGGAGAAGCTGCACTTAAAATGGTTAAGGAAATAAGACCTGATCTTGTATGGAAATGGCAAGTCTTTTTGATCCTTTTAGGTAAACAATTTTGACCCCTTTGGATAAAAATTATACCCCCTTCCTTTTTGACATTCTATATGAATCTCCCTCAAGGGAGAAAACAGTTGCATGATGCAAGAGTCTGTCTAGTAACGCAGTAGTCATTACTTCATCACC
>JAFGYD010000095.1 GCA_016936295.1 Spirochaetales bacterium
ACCAATTGTGATTTGAGCAGGATAGCACATATCATTATGTATAAATTTCTTTCCTAAGCCAACTGCATTTGCATTAGCCATAGGTAGTGTTTCTACTTTGTACCCCTGTTTACTAATAGCAGCAGTCATAATTTGACCAAAAGCCCATGAAACATTTGGAACTAATAAAGTTTTTTTTCTATGCTCTTTAGTATAAATAGTATCATAGGGCTTTAACTCTGTTTTTATACTCTGCAAGCCAGCTTTTCTCTGACTTTTTATAGTTTCTAAAAATGATTTGATCCTTATATTAAGTGGACCGGACACATCACTCTCATCCATTTTTAGAATAAGAGGACTTTTCCCTGCTCCCTTTGTTAGTAATCTTGTAACTTCATCGGATATTACAGCATCGTGTCCGCAACCAAAACTCACAACTTGTAAATATTCCAGTTTAGGGTTATTTACAACTTGCTGGGCACCTGCAAACATTCTCACATGAAAATTTACTGTTAATTCAGCTCTAACCGAATCAAGGTTTGTCTCATGCAAACCAGGTAGAGCATCCAGAGGCAGTACAGAAATTCCCTCTTTGATAAAAAAACTGGAAATTTTATGATTAATTAATTCATCGGAATGGTATGGTCTAGATGCAATTACAACAGCAAATTCATCCTCTTTCAAGTTAGAAATTAACTTTTCACCTTCACGTACCAGCTCATTGTTAAACTCTTTATAAGCTCTATTTCCCTGGTTTATTGCTTCTACTACTATATTTTTGGGCAAAGAAAATGTTTGTTCCATAAATGACACAATTGAATCTTCCTTTGCTTTTTCACAGGTCCAGTGAAATACAGGTTTATCAAAAGGAATATTATGTTTCCCGTTAGGGTCATCACTAATATTTAAAACTAAAGGGTACCCTTTTACAACTGCGCATAGGTGTTGACTCTGTGCCTTTGGATTCTCAGAAATCATTCTGGACAACATTGGCATAAAAATTCTATCTACACCTTTTTGAATTAAGTTTTTAATGTGTCCATGGGATAATTTTGCAGGAAAACAAACAGTATCCGAAGGGATTGAACCTAAACCATCTTCAAACATCTTCATTGAACTTTTATCAGATTTAACTACTTTAAAACCTAAAGAGGTAAAAAAAGCATTCCAGAAAGGAAAAGAGTTCCAGAATTCTAATACCATTGGAATCCCTATTGTAATATCCTTCATTGGTGAGAGCTGCCTTGGTGAGTAATCTTTAAACAGAAGATCAGTTCTAAGAGTGTATAAATCAGTTGTTTTACTATTTTTACGTTTTAATGCATTTAATTTATCTTTTGTTTCACTATCCTTAGGATCAGAGATAATTTCACCCTTTTCACATCTGTTTCCAGTTATAAACGTTCTCCCGTTAGAAAATGAAACAAGTGTTCTATTACAGTTATTTGAGCAAAATTTACAAACAATTCCACTTTCCTGTTTATATTCAAACTTTTCTAACTCGTGCCATGTTAAAAAATTACTACTCTTAATCCCACGTTCTTCCATATTTTTTTTTGTTAACAGTGCAATTCCAATAGCACCCATTTCCCCTGGATAGGGGGCTCTAACAACATGTCTTCCAGAAAATATTTCTAAAGATCTAAGTACAGCATCATTTCTAAATGTTCCACCTTGAACAACAATATTCTCCCCAAGACTATTCATGTTTGTAAGCCGTATTACTTTTGTAAATACATTTTCTATAACAGAGTTACATAGTCCCGCCATTATATCATCTGGAGTTTTACCGTTTTTTTGCTCAGAAATAACTGAAGAATTCATAAAAACCGTACATCTTGAACCTAAAGATGATGGATTTTTTGAATGAAATGCTTTATTTGCAATCTCTTCAACAGGTATTTTTAATGATGTTGCAAAGTTTTCAAGGAAAGATCCACAACCTGCACTACAGGCTTCATTTAATGTTATCCCTGTAACAATTCCTTTATTTAAGAAAATAGCCTTCATATCCTGGCCACCAATGTCTAAAATAAAACTGGCATTTGGAGAGTATTTTAAAGCAGCCTCTGCATGTGAAACTGTTTCTACATTATGATAATCAGTATTAAAAGCACTGGAAAATAACATCTCTCCATAACCTGTACTTCCTGCACCTAAAATTTCCAATGTTATATTATTTAAATCTAGCTCTTTTTTCAAATTTAAGAGGGCTTCTCTTAATACAACAATAGGTTCTCCGTGGTTTTTACCATAAAAAGTATATATAAGCTCTTCATCTTGGTTAATTAATACAAATTTAGATGTTGTAGATCCTGCATCAATTCCTAAATATGCTTTTATTGATTGATTTGAATACTTGGACAGATCTGGTCTTGAGGGTAATTTATATCTCTCTATAAACTCCTTGTACTCATCTTCACCTGTAAAAAATGGAGGTTTTTGAATTCTATCCGATATAACCTCTAAATGATCAAAAGCTTCGTGTTTAATCAAATCTTGAAGAGATATAAAATTACTATCCGAAAACATTGCAGGTATTCCTAAAGCAGCACCATAAGCAATAAGAACTTCCTGGTTTTCAGGGATAATTATATCATCTCCTTTTAATCCTAACCGTTCAGCATAAACTTCAACCAGTTTAGGGTTAAAAAAAAGTGGGCCACCTTCAAAAATTACAGGAGCTTGAATTTCCAAACCTTGAGCTAGTCCACCTATAGTCTGCTTGGCAACGGCATGAAAACATGACAAAGCCAAGTCCTCTTTTGATACTCCCTGATTTAATAAAGGCTGAATATCTGTTTTTGCAAAAACTCCACATCTTCCAGAAATATCATAAACATTTGTACCTTTCATTGCAGCACTATTTAACTCTTCAACTGGAAGTTTTAAAAGCGTTGCTACTTCATCTAAAAATGCCCCTGTTCCACCAGCACAGCTCCCATTCATTCTCATATCGGATGCAACTAGTTTACCACTTTGTTCATCTTTGTGAAAAAATGTAATTTTTGCATCCTGACCACCTAACTCAATTGCAACTTTAGTCTGTGTATAAAACTCTCTAACCGCTAAAGAGTTTGCAACTACTTCCTGAATATATGGAATGTTTAGCTCTTCAGCTAAATTTCTTGCACCACTACCACACAAAATTGGCTGTAGTTCAATATTTCCATATTCTAATAATATATTTTTAAGTAATTCTCTTGCGGTGTCTCTCTGTTTAGCTCCATGTCTTATATATTCTCTAAAAAGAAGCTCTTTAGATTCTATATCTACTAGTGCTGTTTTAACTGTTGTAGACCCTATATCTATTCCTAAATAATATTTTTTGTTCAATTGTATATCCTGTCTAATTTTGATAACTGTAATAATTTATATATTTGTTTAACAAACAAATTAAAAAAAAGTGTCCCGGAAATTAATCCAATGGTATTAGCTATACCATCAGCTAGGGACATGTCTCTGTATGGCAATAACCCCTGAATATATTCTAAAGAGAGGCCAAAGATTAAACTTAATATTAAAACCCAATATAAAACGTGCTTATTAAGAATAGACAAACTAATAGTGAAACCTAATACAAAGTATGCAATAAAATGTTGTAGCTTATCTATGTTAGGAAATAAGGATGGTGAATCCGATGTTTTTTTTACACTAAAATAGAAAATAACTATATATAGTAAAACCAATGGGACTAATCTAACAATTTTTTTCATATCTATATATTAACTTTTTTATATAAAAAATTGAACACTAATTCACTCTTAATATTCATTTATCTGATTAATAAATTTAGTAATCCAAAAGCTTTTATCTGTTAAATATAACTTGTTATCAATCTCAAGTTTATTATTAACAATGTAAATTATTTTAACACTATCAACATTATGTAACTCAATTTTTACCTTTGTCATTGTAAAATTATGGATAGTGTCCTTGGTAAACCACTTTATATTTATTCTTTTTAAATATTTTAAAAGATTTCGTATCTCATTATAATTATTAATCTCTACAGAATGGGTGGGATACTCTTCGTAATAATTTTCAAACCACGAAATTTTTACACTATATACATTTTTTAAATCCATTCCATTAAAAACAGAACTACATGAGATTAAAACAGGAATAAAAAGGCATAGTAGAATTTTTATTTTCATCAAACCTATTATAAACAAAAAAAGCAGACCGTATAGGCCTGCTTTTAATATTTTCCAGAAATTAGTTTCCTGCTTTCTTTTCTTCTTGATATTTTTTCATTAACTCTTCGGAAATAGAGTTAGGAACTTTACCATATTTAGCAACTTCCATTGTAAACTCAGCTTTTCCTTGAGTTGAAGATCGTAGAACAGTAGAGAAACCAAACATTTCACTTAATGGAACTTCAGCCTCTACTACACAGTTATTACCCTCTTCTGTTGAACCTAGAATCATTCCTCTTCTTTGGTTAACTAAACCAAATAAGCTTCCTTGGAATTCAGATGGTCCTTCTAAAGATACCTTCATAATTGGTTCAAGGATACACGGGTTAGCTTTCATATAAGCTTCTTTAAATGCACCTCTTGCAGCAATTTGGAAAGCCATATCAGATGAGTCAACTTGGTGATATTGACCATCGTTTATAGTCATTTTAATATTTTGAACAGGGAATCCAATTAAAAGACCCTTATCCATTGAAGATTGGAAGCCTTTATCACAAGATGGAATATATTCTGTTGGAATAACACCACCCTTAATCTGGTTAACAAATTCGTAATTTGCACCTTCTAAAGGCTCCATAATTCCTGCAACTCGACCATATTGACCAGAACCACCAGATTGTTTTTTATGTGTATAGTTAAACTCAGCAGATGTAGTAATAGTCTCTCTATATGCTACTTGAGGAGCTCCTGTTTCAACAACAGCACCATACTCTCTCTTCATTCTTTCAATATAAACTTCCAAGTGAAGCTCACCCATACCCTGGATAATTGTCTGGTTAGACTCTTTATCAACAAATGTTCTGAATGTAGGATCCTCTTTAGTAAATCTGTTTAAAGCTTTAGCCATTTTGTCAGAAGCTTTTTTATCAACAGGTTCAATTGAAAGTGATATAACAGGCTCAGGAACGTGCATTGAAGTCATTGAGTAATTTAAATCAGGGTGACAGAATGTATCACCAGAAGCACATTCAATACCAAAAAGAGCGACAATATCACCAGATTGTGCTTCTGTAATATCTTCCATGTTATTTGAGTGCATTCGAACTAATCGACCAATTTTGAATTTTTTCTGAGTTCTAATGTTAACAAGTTCAGCACCTTTTTTTAACATACCTTGGTAAACTCTTACGTATGTTAATTGTCCAAACTGTCCGTCTTCAAGTTTAAAACCTAAAGCAACAGTTTTTTTGTTATCATCAGAGATAAGTGTTACTTCTTCTTCGTTATTATCTAAGTCTAAAGCAACGTTTTTAACATCTGTTGGACATGGTAAGAATTTAGTTACACCATCAAGTAAAGATTGAACACCTTTATTTTTATATGCAGAACCAACAAATACCGGGCATAATTCAAGTGCTAAAACACCTTTTCTAATTGCAGCATTTATTTTATCAGAAGGAACATCTTCTCCTTCCATAATTTTTTCCATAATTTCGTCATCGAACATAGAAACAGCATCTAAAAGAACTTCTCTTTTTTCTTGAGCTTCAGCAACAAGGTCAGCAGGAATTTCTTCAACTCTTACTCCATGTCTCTCATCAGCATCGAAGTAGTATGCTTTCATTTCAATTAAGTCTACAACACCTTCGTGTTTCTCTTCTAATCCAATAGGGATTTGAACCATAACAGCATTTAAGTTAAGTTTATCTATTAACTGATCTTTAACTCTGTAAGGGTTAGCACCTGTTCTATCACATTTATTAACAAATGCAATTCTAGGAACGTTATATCTTTTTAATTGTCTATCAACAGTAATAGACTGTGATTGAACACCTGCTACAGAACAAAGAACTAATATACCACCATCTAGTACACGTAGTGATCTCTCTACCTCAATAGTAAAGTCAACGTGTCCCGGAGTATCAATAATATTAATTGGAGTATCTTTCCATTGAACGCTTGTAGCAGCAGAAGCAATAGTAATACCTCTCTCTTTCTCAAGTTCCATTGAGTCCATTGTTGCACCAACACCATCTTTACCTCTAACTTCATGGATAGCATGGATCTTCTCACAGAAAAATAATATTCTTTCTGTTAATGTAGTTTTACCAGAATCGATATGTGCACTGATTCCGATATTTCTTAATTTGCTTAACTCGTATGCCATTTTAAACACAACCTCTCGTATAATTATCTTATTCGATTTAAAAAATCTAAAAATATTCGTTTAAAGTATGTCGGATTATACATTTACAGGTATCTTTCTGCAATACCTTCATGGGCTACTATAGAAACTATTAACGGTTTTTTAGTATAATAAGCCATATTATGATTGATGAATTAGTAAATAAGTTAATAAAAAGTGAAAAAAAAGTATATATTCAAACTCACGATTTTCCAGACCCGGATGCAGTAGCCTCTGCTTTTGGGTTGCAAGAATTCCTATCTATTTATGGTATTTTTTCAGAAATTGTCTATTGTGGAGAAATACAGCGAGAAGCTTTAAAAAAGATGATCTCTATATTAGGAATTAAAATTTTCAAAAATAATGAAAAAATTATAACAAGCTCAGATTATGTAATAATAGTAGATGGATGTAAGTGGAGTAAAAATGTAACCGATTTAGGTGGTCACGAAATAGCAGTAATTGATCATCATTTAGTAGATGAACCAGACGATGTTGAGTTTATCCAAATAAACAAAGATTTAGGGTCCTGTTCTACAATAATTACAAGTTATTATATGGAAAAATCAATGGATATCCCAATAAATGCAGCAACCGCTTTAAAAACAGGGATTAGCAGGGATACAGACCTTTTAACAAGAAAGGTAACAGAGTTGGATATAAATGCATATCACTACCTTTTTAACTATGCCAACAATGAAGTAGTAAATAGCTTACTAAGAAATAACATTCAGCTTTCGGACTTTAACTTTTTTAGTAAAACAATAGGTGAACTTCACAGAAAAGATAATATTGCCTGGTACTATTTTAAAGATGGATGTGAATCCAACTTAATGGGTATTATAGGTGATTTTATACTATCAACCGAGGAGATTGAGCTCTCTATCTTATTTGCAAATAATGGGGACTCCATCTCTATATCTATTAGAAGCGAAGACCCCAATATAAATGCGGCCGAAGTAGTTAGATTGATAACTAAAGAGATTGGTGCTGGAGGTGGTCATAGTCAAATGGCAGGTGGTATAATATTTAATAAAAACACATTTGTACTCAACAAAATAATTGATAAGGTTTTTAACTTTTTAAATGTTTAGTACAATACAACCCTACTTACCCCTGTTAATACCAATTATTACTGTTCCTATATTAATGCGACTAATAATTGCTCCATTAATTATCCATATATTAAAAAGCAAACACATTAAATTACTTACATCAACAATTAAAGATGGTTGGATCGATGACAAAGATTTAGAAGCTATTGAGTACCTTAAAAATCATGCATGGAAAGGTCTAAGTTCACCTTTTGTAATTTCTTATAATATAGTTTTTTTACAAACCCAAATTAAAACGATATTTTTAGAAATTACAAAAATTTATTGCAAAGAGAGTGAGAATAAAATTAATTTGGAGTTCTCTATACAAAAAATCCTTGAATCTCTATATCTATTTTTCGAAGATATTCATAAGGATTTAAAGAAAATAACCCTCTATAAGTTTCTGGAAAAATTACCTATTGATATTTTTTTAAGAGTTACCAAATTAAACAACAACTTAAAAATAATAACGCAAAATAGAGTCTTTAGAATTTTAAATAAATACCGAATATCTACAAAAGTTTTACGACTACTATTAACCCCCATCCTGGGTTTTCCAATTATATTAACACAACTTATCTTTTCCCTTTTATATACAACCCTATTCGAAGGTTATATGAGATTTATATACGGGTTAATACTAATAAAAATAGGTTATTATACAATTTATGCATATTCAGACAGAAACAGCTCCCTTCATAAAAGACTTAATTTTAGCCATAAAGAATTAATTAAAAGGGGAGAAAAAATAGAAGA
>JAFGYD010000096.1 GCA_016936295.1 Spirochaetales bacterium
CCAGCATATAGAGCGTGTAATTTTGATAATTTATCCTTTAATTCAATATCTGTCATTTAATTCCCTCAATAATAATATCGGAAAATCAAATGGTAGCTTTAAATAAATTATATCCTATCCAACCACTCTCTTAATGTCCAATCCCTTGGTGAACAATATTTTCCCCATGCCTCCAATGGACTAATCCCAATAATTTTTTCAGCCAAAATTCCTAAAGTATTTTTTACTGTACCATTTGTATTTATAACCGTAGACATTAAAGCCTTATATTCTAAATGAGTAAAAGGATGAAAATGAGATATAAATAATACATCAACACCGGAGTGAACCCAACCACCCATTAAATTTCTTGATTGAGTACCATTAAGACGGATAACATTGGTTCCAAAATTGTAATCATTACCAACTGAACAGATTATTACATCAAACAAGTTATTTTCTATAGCATCCATAACTTTTTTATTCCCTGGATCAACCCATTGTTCTACAGATTTAAAATATTTTTCCAGTTCCGGTTTAAATGCCTCTAGTAGTTCGAGCTGTTTGAAATTTGGTATAGACACAATTAGATGCAGAACTCGTTTACTTTTTGAATTTTTTATGGGTAGAATTTTTTTCCTATCCCTTACAACTCTTATAGAAGAATCAATTACTTTTTGTGCCATTATTTTGTGATCTTCGATATTATAAGTCCCGGATAAACCTTTAAATTGATGATTTATCTGATCTTTAAAAGCCAGGACTCTAGCAGCTCTTTCTCGAATATTTTTTAATGAAACTACATGATTATTTAACATCTCTACAAAATTATCATGCATCTTCTTATCTGGTTTAGCAAATAAAAGTATATCTCCACCATACTCTATAAATTTAGCACAAGCTTCGTAATAATTCATAAAACCTGAAAATCCTACCATTTCAACAGCATCAGAAATAATAATACCGTCAAACCCCAGCTCTTTTTTAAGTAAATTAGTTAGAAGGTTTTCGGATATAGTAGCTGGGGGATATAATCCATTTTCTTCACAAGGTTTATCAAATGCAGGAAAACTTAAATGCCCTGGCATAATGGACATAACTCCAGCTTCAATAACTTCTTTGTAAACCCTACCAGAGGTATTCCACCACTCTTCCATTGTCAAAGGGATTTCAGGAGTTGTTAAATGTTGATCATAAATACCAAATCCATCCCCAGGGAAATGTTTGGCTGTTGCAATCATACCATAATCCTGACAACCTTTTATATAAGCAACACCAAAATTTATTGCCTCATCCGGAGACATACCAGCTCCTCTATTACTTGTTGTTGGTGTATCAGGGTTAGCAACAATATCTACAGCAGGGCCTAAAGTCCAATTATAACCAACAGCCCGACCTTCCAATGCTGCTATTTTCCCCATTTCGTAAGCATATTCTGGATTACCTGTGACAGAACAACTAAATAGTGATGGGAATTCAGTTGCACCATGAATCATAGTTCCTGGACCTGCTTCCAAATCTGTACAAAAAAAAGGTGGAAATGTTGATCTTTTTCCAACTTTTTCTGTCATTACTTTATGAAATTCAACATTACCATCGTGAATAAATGCTGTTGCTGTATTTCCATATGTTAGATCATCACTTTCAAACATATAGTTTGGACAGCAAATTATACTCAATAGTTGAGAAAGTGACATATCCTCAACCTTTCGATAATGTTCATCTTTTACATCTATTTTAAATTTCATAAACTCCTCCCCAATCAAGTTCATATAAAATTATAGTTAAATAGATGTAAACTTCAAATTTTATTACATTCTGCTTCCAATTAAGTTTCCAGATTCATATTTCTTTAATCCAAAATAGAATACAGAAAAAGCTATTACCATAAAAACAAAATCTCCTAAAAGCAATATAATAATTTTATATATTGAAAATTCATTTAACAAATTAATTGGTAGATAGACCATAAAAAACACAGGAAAAATAGTATAGAAAAGCAACATAATAGGCCCTCTAAAAATTGATGAAGGATAAACTCCCAGTGTTATCATAATATTTTCCAATGTAGTTGAAAGAGATTCATTATTACCTATAAAAAAGGTTAAACTGTGAATAAGAACCCTAAAGGCTGTAAAAACTAAAGTTCCAGTAATTGAAAATATAATAAATAGAATAATTTTTTTATAATCTAGTCCAAAATTTATAAAAAATATTACAAAGCCATAAAAAATGTCACCCCAACCTAATACACTCATTCTGGAAGATATTAAATTTATTAATACAGGCTTTGGTTGTAAAATATAAACATCTAACTCACCTTTATATATTATTGAAGATATTCTTGGACTATTCCCAAAAAAAACTTCTGAGAAACCAAATGATGTAGCAACAATAGCCCACATCATAACAATGTCATTAAAGTAAACACCATTTATATTTCCACCAACTCTATTTAAAATTAAATACCAGAATATTAAAAAAGTTCCATTATTAATAAATACTGCAAAAAGCTGACTTATAAATGCTGATCGATATTCCATTGTTGCCTTCAAGTTAAATGAAAAATAACTCTTAATTAAATTAACCACCTTGAACATGTAATCTCCTTACTGCAGATCTAAAAATAACTACTGATATAAAAAATAAAATGACTATCCATATAATCTGTCCTGACAATACAAAAAAATATTTATTAAATGAAAAATCTATCATAACTTTAGCCGGCCAATATGCACTGAATGTGAAAGGTAAAATTCTTACAATTGGCTGACTCCAATCAGGTAGATATTCTATTGGAAAGAATAAGCCACCAAAAATAAAAATAATTTTTTGAAATACTAAAAGGAATGGAAAGGCGTCTTCCAGCCAAAATGAGCATAATCCAATAATTAAGAACCACAATGAATTCAATATTACTCCGCCCACTAGTGTTAAAAATCCTAGTGGAAGAATTTTAAAATAATCAGGAAGTAAGCCTACCATAAAAAAGGCTATAAAAAAGCCAATTAAAATTAATGGTAAAAGCTTAACTAATGATTCCC
>JAFGYD010000097.1 GCA_016936295.1 Spirochaetales bacterium
AAAATAATAAAAAAATATCACCCGGTATGGATGAGTTTACATTTTACTCACCCAGACGAAATTACACCGGAAGTTGAAAAAGCCTGTACAAAATTAGCTAATGCAGGAATCCCTCTAGGGAGTCAGACCGTATTATTAAAAGATATTAATGATAATATTGAGACCATGAAAACATTAATGCAGAAGTTAATGAAAATTAGGGTTAAACCATATTATTTATATCAGTGCGATTTAATAAAAGGGAGTAGACATTTTAGAACAGATGTAAATAAAGGACTAGAAATAATTAGGGGGATAAGAGGTTTTACTTCTGGATATGCTGTTCCTAACTATGTTATTGATGCCCCTAAGGGTGGAGGTAAAATTCCTCTTTTACCTGAATACTTTTTGAAAGATGAAAATGGAGAACTCTTTTTAAGAAATTACAATAGTAATATTTATACTTACAAAAATGTTATAGAGGATTATTCATGATAAAAAAGATAGGTATAACCTACGATTTAAAATCGGATTATTTAAAACTTGGTTATAGCCCTGAAGAAACAGCTGAATGTGATAAAATTGAGACTATTGATGCTATTTACAACAGTCTGACCTATTTGGGGTATAAGGTAGAAAGAATAGGAAATATTTTTTCACTTACAAAAAAATTAGCCAAGGGAAAAAGGTGGGATTTAATATTTAATATTTGTGAAGGAATTAGGGGTAAAGCCAGAGAGTCCCAGGTTCCTTCTATTTTAGATGCATATAATATACCCTATACATTTAGCGATCCTGCAGTTTTAGCCTTTACATTACATAAAAACCTGGCAAAAAGTATATTAATATCAAATAATATAAATACTCCTATGTATAAGGTTATTCATGAAATTAAAGAGTTGGATGATTTAGATTTTACATATCCGCTTTTTGTAAAACCAGATGCAGAAGGAACTAGTAAGGGGATTGATAACTTATCCAAGGTCCATAATAAAGATGAGTTGATTTTTAAGGTTTCTCAAATATTAAATGTATATAAACAGAGTGCATTAATTGAAGATTTCCTTCCTGGAAGAGAGTTTACTGTTGGGGTTGTAGGTTCCGGGGATAACTCCAGGGTTTTTGAAATTATGGAGATTAAAATAAAAAAAGAGAGTAATCATGAATTCTACTCTTTTGAGAATAAGGCAAGATACGAAGAGTTTGTTGAATATTCTATTTTAAAAGATGATAATTTAAGGGAGCAAATAAGTAAATTAGCTATTTCTGCATGGAATGTCCTTCTTTGTAAGGATGGTGGACGAATAGATGTACGTTTAGATAAACATAATAACCCATCATTTATAGAAGTTAACCCCTTAGCAGGCCTTAACCCTGAATATTCAGATCTACCAATAATGGGAAGACTGGCTGGAATCTCTTACGAGTCGTTAATTAAAGATATTATGGAGTCCGCTTTAAGCAGAACAAATGGCTAAAATAAAAAAAATAATTGTTTTATTCGATGGTAAATCAAGTGTAGAAGATAAAGATAACACATTACAGAAGAATGTAGTTAGAAAGCATTTGAAAGAGATGGGTTATAGGGTTAAAACATTAACTTTTGATAAATCCAATTTTAACAGAATAAAAAAAATGGGTTATGATTTAGTTTTTAATTTAGTAGAGAGTGTAAATGGGAGTGGGGATGATATTTATAAGGCTCCTAAGTTCCTGGAAGAATCCGGTATACGTTTTACTGGCGCTAATAGCATTGCTATGAAAACAACCACTAACAAATTAAAAACAAAAAAGATTCTTTCTCAAAACGGCATTAAAACTCCTGAGACAGAATTTATCACCGATGAAACCTATATTTTTAAGCCAATAAATGAAGATGCATCTATAGGTATTGAAGAGGATTGTGTTTACAGAATAAGTACCCAAGAGCAGCTTCAGTTTATTATTGATGATAAAGAGAAGAAAACAGGCAAGAAATACTTTGCTGAAAGATATATTGATGGCAGGGAATTTAATATTTCTATAATTAATAATTTTGGTAAACCTCTTGTCCTTCCTCCTGCCGAATTAGTTTTTACTAATTACGAAGAGGATGAATTTAAAATAGCTTCATACTCTGCTAAATGGTCCGAGGATAGCAATCAGTATAAAAATAGTAATAGATGCTTTGAGTTTAGTGTAAAAGATATGCTTTTATTAAAGAGCTTAGAGAGTATTTGCTTAAAATGCTGGAATATTTTTAATTTAACAGGTTATGCCAGGGTTGATTTCAGGGTTGATAAATTTAACAATCCATGGGTTTTGGAAATTAATGCTAATCCATGTATTTCCCCAGATAGTGGTTTTATTGCTGCGGCACAGAAAATGGGATTTACTTATAAAGATATTTTGGAAAGAATAATTTCGGATATTACTTTTAGAGAAGTTATATATAAGTCAGACCTAAATGATGTTGTTAAAATAACTGAAAAATCTGGATTCTTTACAAAAGAGGAAGTAGATATAACCCGGGAGTTAATTACTTTAAGATTTAAAGATGGTGCTGAAAAAAGTGGTTATAATTTTATTATTATAGAATCTGTTGGAAAAGTTTTAGGCTTTTCATGCTTTGGAAAAATCCCATGTACAAAGAGTAGTTTCGACCTATACTGGATTGTTATTGATAAGAAATATAAGAACCTTGGTCTTGGTAAAAGAATCCTTGAACTAACGGAGAATAGGGTAAAAGATTTGGGGGGGGAATCTATTTATATAGAAACATCATCTACCGAGTTATATAAACCAACAAGACTATTCTATGAAAATAATGGTTATTCTCTAGCTACAGTGCTTGCTGATTTTTATGACAAAAATGATGATAAAAACCTCTATGTAAAGAAATTTAACCTACTTTAACAGGGATTCTTTAAAGAATGTTGTTATCTCATCTCTGGATTTTCTTGCTCGATTCACAAAACGGTGAATTTCTTCACCGTTTTTAAAGGCAACAAAACTTGGGATTCCTAAAACACTATATTTTAAAGTAATATCCTTTAATTCATCTACATTTAAACTAAATGCATTAATCTGTGGTGAAAATTCTGAAACCACATCATTAATAAAAGGATCGATAAATTTACAGTCAGGGCACCATTCTGCCCTAAAAATTGCAATTGTTACTTCAGTACTCTTTAATTGTTTGTAAAAATCTTCAGTTTTGTTAATGTTAACCATTTTTTAACCTTTTAATGCATCGGATACTATGTCCTGAGCCTCAGATAAAATAGTTTTAAGGTGTTCTTCTCCTTTAAAACTCTCCGCATAAATTTTATATATGTCTTCTGTTCCAGAGGGTCTTGCAGCAAACCAACCATTTTCTGTTGTTACTTTAAGTCCTCCAATTTTTGCATTATTAGCTGGAGCTTCAGTTAATTTTGCAGTTATTTGTTCTCCTGCCAAGGTACTGGCTTTTACTTTCTCTGGTGACAGGTTGGAAAGAATTGCTTTTTGTTCCTTATTGGCAGGTGCATCTATTCTACTATATACCGGGTCTCCGTACTTAGCTACAAGTTCTTTATAATGAATACCAGGATCTTTACCTGTTACCGCAGTAATTTCTGCAGATAGAAGACATAGAATAATTCCGTCTTTATCGGTAGACCAGGCAGTACCATCTTTTCTTAAAAAGCTTGCACCAGCACTCTCTTCTCCACCAAAACCAAATGAACCGTCGACTAATCCGTTTACAAACCACTTAAAACCTACTGGAACTTCTGCAAGTTTTCTTTGTAATCCATTTGCAACCCTATCTATCATTGAACTTGAAACCAATGTTTTTCCTATAGCTGCATTTGGGTTCCACCCTTTTCTATTTGTAAATAGATATTGAATAGCTACAGCAAGGTAGTGGTTTGGATTCATTAAACCAACACTTGGTGTTACAATACCGTGTCTATCGAAATCCGGATCATTTCCAAATGCTAAATCAAAGTCATCTTTTAAATCAATTAAAGATGCCATTGCATATGGAGATGAACAATCCATTCTAATTACGCCATCTTTATCTACACACATAAATTGAAATGTAGGGTCTGGGTAGTTATTAAATATAGATATATTTAATTGGTACTCTTTTGCTATAACTTCCCAATATGCTAAACCAGCACCACCTAAAGCGTCGGCTGCTAATTTTAAGTTGGCATTTTTTATAGCATCCATATCAATTACATTTTTAAGGTCTTTAACATAGGGTGTAACGTAGTCATAGGCATTCATACAGTTTAATTTTAATGATTCTTCAAGGTTAATTATTTTTACACCTTTTAAATTCTGTAGCAAATAACTGTTTGCTCTTTCGGCTATCCAGTTTGTAACTGTAGTATCGGCTGGACCACCATTTGTAGAATTATATTTTATACCACCATTATCTGGAGGATTGTGGGAAGGTGTAATAACAATACCATCGGCTAAATCTCTCTCCCGGCCATTGTTGTATGTTAATATTGCATGGGAAATTACTGGTGTTGGTGTATACCCCATATTTTCCTGATAGTTAGTTAATATTCCATTGGCACCTAAAACTTGTAGTGCTGTTATTTGTGCCGCTTCTGAAAGAGCGTGTGTATCCATACCTAAAAATAGGGGACCTGTTATTTTTTGTTCATTTCTGTAGTCACATATTGCCTGAACAATAGCAAATATATGATCCTGGTTAAATGTAGATTTTAAACTACTTCCTCTGTGTCCAGATGTTCCAAAGCTAACTATCTGGTTTTTATTACTTGGGTCAGGGTGTTTTGAATAGTAAGCAGCCATAAGTGCAGGTATATTTGTTAAAATATCCTTAGGTGCTTTTTTCCCTGCTAAAGGGTTAATTGCCATATTTTCTCTCCATAATTAAAAATATATCAATTTTCAACCAATTGAGCTAGAAGAAAAAAAATATGATTGCAATAAATAATTATTGTATTTAATATAAATTGACTGGTACATCTTTGTGTAATTCTGAATCTCTTTGAACATAGACAGTTACGGCGTCATGTTAATAAATTCAACCATTTTACAGTCTTTATCCTTTGTTAGGATGGATTTGGTGTGCCCTTAATTATTAATGATAAATATAAATATAGATAAGATTTCAAAACTAATAAATCTGAGTTTTAATTTCAATTCCGAAATTATAAATATTGTAAAGTCTTTACCACAAAGAAAATATTATCCTGACAAGAAGATCTGGACAATCCCATTTAGAGATGATTACAAGGAATTTCTTACTAATAATTTTAAGAATTTTCAAATTATTTTCATTAATGATGAAACAATTAAAACACCATTAATAAAACTTGAAGAAGAACTTAAGCTAAAAAAATATAGTAAAAGCACAATAAAAAATTATATTAAATATTTTAAGGATTTTTGTAACTACAACAATAATAGAAAAATTGACAGTATTTCAGACGAAGAGATACATAATTATTTAACTAAGACAATTACTGATGATAAATCTACAGCTTTTCAAAAAATGGTTATTAATTCAATTAAGTTTTATTATAAGGAAGTGCTAAGAAGACCCGTAAAGGATTTTTTATATGTTAGACCAAAAAGAGAGAGAAAATTACCAATTGTTCTAAGTAAGAACGAAGTATTATTAATTCTGGACTCGTTAAAAAACCTTAAACACAAAGCAGTTTTAACTACAATTTATTCTGCTGGTCTTAGGGTTAGTGAAGCTTCTAATTTAAAATATAAACATATAGATTTTGACAGGAATGTCATAAGGATAGAACAGTCTAAAGGGAAGAAAGACAGATACACACCTTTATCTAGTAATTTAGTAAGACTTCTGGCTACATACATAGATATTTATAAACCTGAAGATTATCTTTTTGAAGGGCAGAATGGTGGTAATTATAGTATAAGAAGTATACAGAGCATTTTTAAGAGTGCGGTAAGCAAATGTAATATTAGAAAGGATGTAACTGTTCATTCCTTAAGACATAGCTTTGCAACCCACCTGTTAGAAGCTGGAACTGACTTAAGGTATATTCAAGAAATCCTGGGACATTCAAGTAGCAAAACAACAGAAATATACACACATGTAACAACAACAAACATAGGCAGAATCAAAAGTCCACTGGATATATAAAATGGACTATGATAATATAATAA
>JAFGYD010000098.1 GCA_016936295.1 Spirochaetales bacterium
TCAATACCTTTATTAGTTAGATAGTCAACAATAGCTTTTCCTGATCCCATGGATTTTGATGAAGGATCAGATGCCAGTCCTGCAATTTCTCCGCATCCATTGTTATCAAGATGAAGTGCACCACATGCGTAGATCTTTTTATCTATTTCATAAACTACAAAGTCACTGAGTATTTCTTTAAATTGTTCTTCTGTTCGTTTAATTAATATTCCTTCTTCTATGAATGGTCTCATCAAACCCATAACATCTGATATATCATCAATTGTCATTGGTCTTATTTTTTCATAAGCATTGGAGTGAATCATTGTTCCAACACCTGTATTAGAGAAAATTTCCTTAAGTATAACACCCTCTATTCGACCATCTACTATATGTACTCTTTTAACTCCATTTTGACATGCATTTAAACCTAATTTTACCAAGCCTTCAGTTTCACCACTATACTCCTGCGCTTGTTTTAAATTCATTTGACTTAAGCCACCAACTTTGTTATGTTCACCAATAAAAAATAATTTACTGGATTTTAATACCGTACTTATAGAAACTGCTAATTCCCGGCTACTTATATTGTAAGGTTTTCCTATGGAATTCCAACCAATACAAGGAAATATTGGCACTAGGTCATCGTTTATTACTTTAAGTAAAGGATCTTTGTAAATTTTATCAACAACACCAGTTTCCTGATAATCGATTCCATCTATAACACCTTTTCCCCTAGCACTTACCCAATTCCCTATTACTGCTGGAATTTTTGATCTACTTAAGGATGTCATAATTTTATTTGCAACATCAAAAGCAGCCATTTTTATAAATGGGATAGCCTCGGGTGTAGAGATTCTAATTCCATTTTCACTTATGGTTGAAAAATTATATTGGGAAAGTGTTCTATCTATATGATTATGAGCTCCAGGGATTATCACTATATTAATACCAGACTCTTTTAACATAGCTAAATCTTTTATCAGATTATGAAAGTTATCATTTTCTATGATGCTGTTTTCTATTTGAAAAACAAAAGTCTGTTGTTTAAACCTTCTTGTATAGTAAAAAACTTCTCTAATAAGGTCCACACTTTCTCTTAATCTATCTTTTTCCATATTTTCCTCATGGGAATTATCATTTAATCCTCTATTTTAGTAAAGTAATTTGTAATCATATCCAGTTCAAAATCTTCGTTGGTTTGATACTCTCGATTAAAAACATCCATCCACAATTTTTTATCTTCCATGCACATATAAAAAAAGACTTTGGTGTGCCAATCTTTAAAATAACTATAAAGTGTCGAAAACATCTCTTTTTTTATATTGTAAGGATAAGAAAATTTTCCTTCTGCATCAACTAGTGGCATTTGTAATATTTTAGTCTTGAAATTTCTGTTTCTAATCTGCTTTATAACAGGTTTAATAAAGGTTAAGGTTCCTATAGATATTAAAGCTACCTTTTGGGGGTCAAAAGATGACATTATTTTATTGGCAATTTCTTTGTAGTCATTTTCCCAATTAGAATAGTGTACCATTGGATGAAAATGAAATCCAACTAATATACCTTTATCATGCACTTTTTTAGCTGCATCTAATCTTTCATTTAAGCTTGCAGTTAAATGCTCTTCGTTTTGAATAATAATATCTGGGTTGATGGACCATGTACAAATTACATTTTTTGGAACTGTTGTTTTTAATAAATAGTCTATGTTTGCAGATTTCGTTTTTAATTCTAATATTATATTTGTATTTTCAATTGCAAAATTAAATAGATCCTCAAGGTTATTATTGTAATTTCCCCACATTAAAGAGTCTGAAGACTGGCCTGTTCCTATGTGGTATTTCTTATTTTTATCCAGGTTTATATTTTGTAGTTTATTTTTTAAGTTCTTTTCAAAAAGTATCTTCCCACCCCTATAGAATGACTGAATGGTGCAGTAGCTACAGTCAAACCCACAATTTATTACAGAATCCAGGGTTTTTAAATTACAACATCTTGTTTTTTCCGATGCCACAGGGCAATCACCTAAAATTACTCGATCTTTTCCAGTGTCTTCATAAATTAGGTTTTCCTTTTCTATATCTCTATTTGGAACAAAATTGGTGTAATCTGTGGGATTTGCTTTTAAAGCAAGCCATGCATCTTTTATTGTATTTATTATATATTTTTTTAACTCTTTGTCCTTTAAATTTGTTCTAATCTCTTTAGGTAGGTAGAATGATAACGGTTTCTCTCCCCAGGATTGCAGATCAAGAGCAATGTCAATTAACTGTTTAATATCCTGATGGCTAAAATTATATAATAATGAATTTGATTCTATAAAAGATCTATTCTCTATTCCTAAACGTAGCCAATTTGTATTTTCTTGAAATTCTGTAATTTTAGTCATTTAAGTCTATCATACGGTAATTTTGAAAAGAAATTAAGTCTTAATAATAAGTTGATATATTATTTTCATAAGCTTATTATTAAATAATGATAAAAGATTATATTGTAATAATATCAGTAATTTCAATTTTAACTTTTATTGGAAGTATTATAATTATTCCATTACTAATTATTAATCTATCTCCAGATTATTTTATAAAAAAACATCAGCCTATGTACAACTATAAGCACCCAGTAATTAGATACATTGTATTACTATTAAAAAACATATTAGGATTCATTTTAATTCTACTTGGAATTATTATGCTTTTTATACCAGGGCAAGGTTTATTATCTATAGGTTTTGGTGTTTTACTAATAAATTTCCCTGGTAAAAAGAAGTTGGAATATAAAATATTTACTAATAAAAAAATTAGTAGTGTAATTAATAAATTGAGAAAAAAAGCTGGAAAAGAAGAAATATTCTTTTAGCTATTCTGGATTAAGCTCTTTTGGATACCAATTTTTATCAATCCACTCACTTTTTTTATATGTTTTTGTGAATAAATTGTAAAAATCATCATAATTCTCATTAACTCTTAATTCGAATATATTCTCTTTGGGATCACTATACCAAGTAATTGCACCTAAGCTTGTTACACCATCTGCCGAAGTTGTAAATTTTTTATCAGTGTACTTTTTACGTAGAGAAGCCCAACTGTGATCATCTATGTTAGATACATGGTAGTAAAGATCAATTAATTCATAGTCTGTTTCCGGAGTTGCTTTAAAGTAAAAAATCCCTAAATCATTAATTGTATAAACCTTAATAATTTCTTCGGAATTTGTTTTCTTGAATTTCATCTCTATTTTCTTGTTATGTATTCCATTAACAGTAGAAGATTTATAGGTTTCGTAATTGTAAGCTTCCATTGTAAGTCTTCCTAATACCAAAACTTTACCATCATCACTTGGCTCTGATTTTAAAACTGAAGTTTGGCAGGATAATAATAAAATCCCAATTAATATAGTAACAATAATTTTTTTCATAAAATCTCCTTTTTGAAATAAATCCCTCGGTTAAGAGGGATTTTAACTTACTTAACTACAATATTTACAAGCTTTCCTGGAATAGAAATCACTTTAACTATTGTTTTATCTTGAGTATGAAGTTTAATGTTTTCATTTTCAAATGCTGCCTTTTCCATATCTTCTTTTGAAATATCAGCAGGCATTTCTAATTTAGCTCTAAGTTTTCCGTTTACTTGAAGAACTATTGTGATTTCATCATCTTTTGTTAACTCTTCAATAAACTCTGGCCAAGTCTCATTTGCAATAGTGTTCTTGTGACCAAGTATTTCCCATATCTCTTCAGCTATATGAGGAGCGTAAGGCGCTAAAAGTTTAATAAATGGTTCAAAAATTGCTCTATTTGTCTTTTCATCTTTGTAGTTCTCTTTTACAAAGATCATCATTTGGGCAATACCTGTATTAAACTCTAATTTACTTGTATCATTTGTAAGTTTTTTTATAGTTTTGTGTAAACTTTTTAGCTGTTCGGTTGTTGGTTCTTCGTTAGAAATCTCCCTGTTTGCCATATCCCAAACTCTGTGTAAAAATCTGGAAACACCAGAAATTCCACTAGTTGCCCATGGTTTTGTAACTTCTAATGGTCCCATAAACATTTCATATAATCTCATGGAATCTGAACCATACTCATTAATTACATCATCGGGATTTATAACATTTCCTAAAGATTTGGACATTTTAATTCCACCCTCTCCAAGTATCATCCCCTGGTTTATCAACCTATAGAATGGCTCTCTAGTTGAAACTAAACCTAAATCATGTAGAACATGGTGCCAAAATCTTGAGTATAGTAGATGAAGAACTGCATGTTCTGCTCCTCCGACATACAATCCTACTGGCATCCAATAGCTCTCTTTTTCTTTGGATACAAACTCTTGGGTGTTTTTAGGGTCAATATATCTTAAGTAATACCAGCATGAACCTGCCCACTGTGGCATTGTGTTTGTCTCTCGTTTAGATTTTGCACCACAAACAGGGCATTCACAATTAACCCACTCGTCAATATTTGCTAAAGGAGATTCTCCTGTCCCTGATGGTTCATAACTTGTTACCTGAGGAAGTGTTAATGGAAGTTGATCTTCCGGTACAGGCACTGTCCCACACTCTGGGCAATGAACTAAAGGAATTGGTTCACCCCAATATCGTTGTCTACTAAAAACCCAGTCTCTAAGTTTGTAATTTACAGATTTATGCCCTATACCTTCTGAATCTAACCATTCAATTATAGCGGGAATTGCATCCTTGGTTTTCATTCCGTTAAATTTACCTGAATTTACAGCTATACCATCTTTGGCTGGATAAACTTCGGTTAATTCTCCTACTGTACCATCTTCAGAAACAACTTGTTTAATTGGTAAATTAAATGCTTTTGCAAAGTCCCAGTCCCTTTCATCATGGGCTGGTACAGCCATAATTGCACCAGTTCCATAAGAAATTAAAATGTAGTCAGATATCCAAACAGGTATTTTATCCCCGTTTACAGGGTTTATAGCATAAGAACCAGTAAATACACCAGTTTTATCCTTTGCTAAATCGGTTCTTTCCAAGTCCGATTTTAATGCAGCTTTTTGTTTATATTCTTCTACAGCAGTTTTTTGCTCTTCTGTTGTTATTTTATTAACCAGTGAATGCTCTGGTGAAAGAACCATATAAGTAGCACCAAAAAGAGTATCAGGTCTTGTTGTGTATACTTCAATAAACCCTTCACCTTTTTCTAGTTTAAACTTTACATTTGCACCTTCACTTCTACCAATCCAGTTATTCTGCATTGCTTTAACGGATTCAGTCCAGTTTATATCGTTTAAACCCTCTAGTAAGCTGTCTCCATACTCTGTTATTTGGAACATCCACTGTCGTAAATTTTTTCTAGTTACAGGAGTTCCACATCTATCACACCCACCATCTTTTACTTCTTCATTTGCTAAACCTGTTTTACATTCAGGGCACCAATTTATAGGTGTTTCCGCTTCGTATGCCAATCCTTTTTTATATAATTGTAAGAATATCCATTGAGTCCATTTATAATATTCTGGAGTATGTGTCGAAATTTCTCTATCCCAGTCATAACAAAAACCTAATGACTTTATCTGTCTTCTAAAGTTTTCAATGTTTTCAACTGTAGTTTTTTCAGGATGAGTTCCTGTTTTAATAGCGTAGTTTTCAGCAGGAAGACCAAAAGAGTCAAATCCCATAGGATGAAGAACATTATATCCATTCATTCTTAGGTATCTACAATACATATCTGTTGCAGTATATCCTTCCGGGTGTCCTACATGAAGACCTGCTCCTGATGGATAAGGAAACATATCAAGAACGTACATTCTCTTTTCTTTAGGGAAACTAGGATCTTCGGTAACTTTAAAAGTTTTATTTTCGTCCCAGTAATTCTGCCATTTTTTCTCTATTTCTGTAAAATTATAACTACTCATGAAAACGATAATATCAGAAGTAGAAGGGTTGGTCTAGAAATATTAACGCTTTCCTCTACATCTGTAGCAACCGAGGACATGTACATGGTTTTTCCCTGGTTTTTCAAAAAGTCTTGCAATAACATAGTCTTTTGGTTGTAAATTTGAATTACAAGAAGGACATTTTCTCACAGTCTTGGTGGAAAATTTTGATTTTGGGTGCTCTTTGTAACAGTAGGGACACCCATATATATGCATTAAAGCATCAGATCCTGTTTGATATCTAATAGAATGAACACGTTCATTTTTTTGTAAAGGCCAACTACAAATGGGGCAGGGTTTCCCTGTTTCCATTCTATCCAAGACAGGTGTATTCTCTATTCTTGATAGTTTTGATGAATAAAAAAGGAGGATGAAGATAATTATAATACCTGAAATTACAAGAATATAAGGAAGCATTAGACATAATATTAATTCTATTATTAAAAATCAACATATTACCTTTTTATATAATATAACTTTATGTTATTATTATTTTATGATTGATGATGATGATATTCTTGAGATATCTTCCGATGAATTTAACAATGATGATGACTCTTCTTTTGATCTGGATGTAAAACCTTCATTTAATGATTTGTTTGAGGATGAAATCGATAAAGAAACGGTATATGAAAAAGAAGAATTTGATGATATTGATATATTTAAATGTGTCCCTACAAAAAATATATTTACTGAACAGTATTATAAGGTTGTTTTAAGTGGGGAAGGAGAGATATCTCCAAAACTTCATAAATCATTAGCTCAATTTCTTAAGGCCACTGATCCCCAGGATAAAACAATGTTTAGAAACAGGCTACAACCTGTTGTATGGGATTTTATTACAGATGTTTCACAGAAAGTTGGAAATGCCCTTCCTTTAGAAAAAAGAATGTTTTTGCGTTACGCACTTTTACTTCCAACTCTAATAAGTAAGGATCAGAGAGAAAATCTACTGTCCATTATAATGGATAATAAATACAATGAACCTGTTCACTACTTTGATGAGTGGCTGGAGATGGTTTGCTTAGGAGAAGTTGCTCCTTTAGGTTCTGATGAAGAACCAATAAAAGCAACAAAAAACAGAGGAGATTCTGGCCTCCGATTACAAAAAGAAAAGGCTCAAGGAGCTTTAGAAAGTAAGCTAGGTGCTTTAAAATTACTACAAAAGAAAAGATCAATAACTGAGAAAAGTATAATTGATTTTGTAAAAACAATGGCTAATCACCCTGTACATCCATATTTTGCTTCAATAGAGATGGGATATACAGTTACTCAAAAAGCTGCACTAACAGATTTAATAAATGCTACGAAAGATTTACAGAAGCTTGATAGAGAGTATACTGTTGCAATTCAAGAAGCAAAATTATCCCAGCAAAAATTAGATGCAATATCTGAAAAAATGAACGATGAGCCCATGGTTAATATTAACCCTGCAATACTAAAAAAAGAGGTTAATAATTTAAGACAAATACATAAGATGTGTGTTGGAAGACAGGGGAACCACTTTCCTTTACTACATGGATCCTATATAACATCAAATTTTAATGACCTAGCAACTAGAGAGCAGATTATAATGGTTATGAAATATGTAGAGAGTATTGATTCAGGAGTTTTTAGAAGAACCCACAGAAGAGAAACCCATAGAATTGTACCTCATGTAATTATAATACCTTGTTACGGTGATAAAGGAATTTGTTGGGAACCTTTTGAAAAGTTTAACAGAGCAAGTAGTAGGGGGCGAATAGCAGTTCCTTTATATCCTAAAGATCTAAAATTAGCTGTAATTACTGCATTAGCAGACCTTAGATGGGAAGTTGCTAAAGCAAAGGCTACTTATTACTGGATGGAAGAAGGGATTACAGGGAAATATTTTCAGTGGTTTGATGAGAGAAAACTTAAAGGGGATGTAAAACTACGGTTTATAGAGGATTACATCCTTTGGATAACCAAAGAAAGTTCAGGTACCCAAAAATTAGATAAGGATGTTAGGGGTATTTTTTGGAGAAACCTTCCATTCCCTAAAGAGATTAGGGATAATCTAAAAAATAGAGGATTTGTATATAATGAGTTGTATAAAAAAGATATAAATCGAGAATTAAGTGATGGATATTAAAAGACGGTGATTACCGTCTTTTAATTTTAAATAAAGGTTCAAGATATTTTTCAAGGTTATATTTATTCTGTACAAATTTTGTTATTTTCGAATAAACTATAAAAGCTAAAACCATACCCCCAAAAATTGCACCTATAAGAAATGGTATATAGATAGAACTTCCAGGCTCGTAACCTAAACCTCTTAAAATTGCTGAAGTAGCAGCAAGAAGACTAGATATAAAAATAATCATTAATAATAAATTAACCAGGGTTCCTCCTAGTATAAATAATATTGTGCTAAGTTTTTTGTTCATTTATTTTATTCTCCTGTCTTTGGTAATTAAGGATAATAACACAAATAGAGTTGCGATGGCTACAGAAAGTGTTCCTATATTAAAAGATGGCAAATATTTAATATTTGGGAAAATAAAGATTTCTTTAGGGAATAATAAATTTTCTGATGCTAATAATAAAATTATCCATAGAGATATTTGCTCAAAACTATTAAAACCTTTATTTCTTAAAAGGAATACAAGAAGTATGATTAGTACTGCAAAAGGGAACACCCAGTTAGAAAAAGCTTGAATATAAATATTATTAAACTCAATAGTTTGGTTAGTTGAAATAGATTCAAACTTAATTTTAAAATATATATCAACTACTGTAATTACTAGACTGGGAAGAATAATTAGTATTTTTTTTAACAAGTTATGCCCCTGTTGGAATGTCTATAAAAACAGTTTCTATATTAAACTTTTTACTAATCCACTCTCCAAGTTGCTTTACTCCATAAACTTCAGTAGCATAGTGCCCTGCAGATATCATATTTATTCCATTTTCCAAACATGTATGGTAAACCTCGTGTGATTTATCACCTGTTATATACAGATCCATGTTTTTTTCAATTGCTTCATAGACTTCTTCAGGAGCTCCACCGGAAACAATTGCAACATTAGTCACTAAATCCTTTCCTCCGGGAATAATATACACGGGTTCATTATTTCCAACCAAAATCTTTTTTATCTCATCTAATGGGGTTGGACTTTTAAGTTGTCCCTGGACACCAATAAAATTACCTTTATACATCCCAAATGGTTCTATATTTTCTAAATCCAGTTTTTTGGCTATACCAATGTTGTTTCCTACTTCAAGGTTTGCATCTAAAGGTAAATGGGCAGCAAAAAGTGATATATTATTCTCTATTAAAAATTTAACCCTTTTGTAATGAGTATTTGTTATTGCCAGAGGTTTACCCCAAAAAAAACCATGGTGGCATAAAATCATATCTACACCCTCTTTAGCTGCAACCTTAAATCCCTCCATTGAGGCATCGACCATTAGTCCTATTTTCTTTATTTCTTGTTTCATATCCCCAACTTGAACTCCGTTTAAGGCTGGGTCTGAATTTTTATAAAGATTTATTTGTAGTTTATCTGATATACTTTTATTAAGAGTTTCTAAATTCATGAACTAATTTTAGTGTCTATTATATGTAGAGGCAAGTATTATAAAACTTTATTGTTATTTAATTAATCTGTATGTATAATAAGTTTATGATCTCGGAAGCACAAAAAGATAAAATATATAATGCATTGACTAAATCAATACCTATAACCATAACAACACACAAAGTATCTAGGGATACTGAGCTGAGAATTGAAGCAATTCTTGAGCTAATTCTTACAGAATTTGGTTTAAAAGATGTACACGATAAAATTTCTTACTGTTTGAAAGAGATTGTTACAAATGCAAAAAAAGCAAATACTAAGAGAATTTACTTTGAATTAAACGGGCTTAAACTAACTTCAGAAGCTGATTATAAACGGGGTATGCAAACATTTAAAAATGATACTCTTTCAAATATTGATTATTATTTAAACTTACAGGAAGAAGCTGGTTTATATGTAAAAATCTCTTTCCATGCAAAGGGAAATTCTTTACTTTTAACAGTTAAGAACAACTCCGAAATTTCACAAAAAGAACTATCTCGTGTTTACGATAGAATGGCAAGAGCTAGAACTTATCACTCTATGGAAGAGGCTTTTGATGAGATTTTAGATGATTCTGAGGGTGCAGGTTTAGGTATTGTAATTATGGTTTTAATGCTTAAAAAAATTGGCTTAACAGAAGATGCTTTTGAGATTTCTGTAAAAGATGGAGTAACTAGCTCTGTTTTAACCCTTAAAATGTCGGATGTCAGGGCCGAAGGAATTGAATTACTAATAGATGAGATAGTTAATGGAATTGAAAGTATTCCTCAGTTCCCTGAAAATATTAGAAGAATACAGGTTTTAATAAACGATAAAGACTCTTCTATGACAGATATTGCAAAGCAGATTAGTATTGACCCAGCAATGACTGCAGACGTATTAAAAATTGTTAATTCTTCTCAGTTTATGCTGCCGAATAAAGTTGAAAATCTTATAAGTGCCGTTTCCTTAATTGGGATGAAGGGGTTAAGAGATTTAATTCTAAGGTATGGGGCAGAAAAAACTCTTCAGTTTGAAGGAAGTAAGGAGTTGTGGAAACACTCCCATTTTGTTGCTTTTTCTGCATACTCATTAGCTAGAGGTAGACGTTTATCCAAAGATGTATCTGAAGATGCATTTATGGGTGGAATTTTACACGATATTGGTAAGGCTGTTTTTGCAAATATTAGTCCTAAA
>JAFGYD010000014.1 GCA_016936295.1 Spirochaetales bacterium
AACGTGTATAATAAATTTAAAGCTTATTTTTTTATTGCTATATTAGAAATTATCGTTGGCTGTTCCAAGGCCGAAACAGGAAAAACAGTCGATGTTACAGATGAAAAAGCATCCTCTGTTCCTGTAACAGTAATCGAAGTAACGAATTCAGATTATTACGAATACGGAGAGTATTACGGTAGAACTAAAGGTATTAAAAGCGCAGAAATATTTAGTGTAGCTGGGGGAAAAGTTGAAGAGGTAACAATCCTTGAAGGAACTATTGTAGAAAAAGGTGAATCCCTTGGTAAAATTGCTACAAGAGGTGCAGAAATAACACTGGAGTCAGCAAAATTAAACGAAAAGATTAGCGCAGAAAACTATAGAACATTAAAGGACTTTTTAAAAAAGGGAAACTCAACTCCTTTGAATGTTGATCAGGCTCATTTGAATTGGTTAAATAGCCAGTCAATGCTTATTGATGCTCAAAAAGTTTACGACGGTGCGTTTTGTATAACACCTATTAGTGGTGTAGTTGTAACTAGAAATATTAATACCGATGAGGAAATACTTCCTGGACACAATACATTTCTTGTAGAAGATCTTTCAAAAATAGAGATTCAAATTGGTATTCCGGAATCTGATATGGAAGGGATAAAAGAGGGTAGTAAAGCCCAGATAACTATGGATTTATTTCCTGGTAGAGTATGGGATGGAGTTCTTACAAGATATTCCAGAAAGAGTTCTGATAGAAATTTAACTTTTAGCGCAGTAGTCATTGTAGATAATTCCGATGGTACAATTCTTTCAGGAACCACAGCAAAAGTAAAGCTATTAAGAAAGAGTTTTACAAATAGCATAGTGGTACCAACAGATGTTGTAGTAAATAACAATAGTGGAAACTATGTTATGGTTTTAAAAAATAATATTGTAACTAAAAAAGATGTTATAATAGGAGCATTCGACGAGGATAGATGCGTTATTTTAAATGGCGTAGAGAAGGGAGATTTTCTTATTGAAGAAGGGTTGTATTTATTAGAAGACTCTCAAGCTGTAACTGTTATAAGTGAGGGTGTGTAGATGATCAAATTTTTAGTAAATAAATTTGTTCCTGTTTTATGCTTTGCATTATTGATTGTTATAATTGGTGTCAATGCATATAATACAATCCCCAGAGAAGCTCAACCAGAGATAAAAGTACCTTGGATTATGGTTAATACATCTTACGGAGGGGTTGCTGCAAAAGACATTGAATCTTTAATAACATCGAAAATAGAGAGTGAACTTGATGGTCTTGATGGTTTAGAGTCTATAACTTCCAGTACTTATCAAAGTTATTCATCTATTTGGCTAGAGTTTTCTGCTGATACTACCGTTGAAGAAGCATTAAGATTAACTAAAGATAGAGTCGACAGTGTTAAAGGAAGTTTACCAGAGGACGCAAACGATCCCTATGTAAAAGAGGTAACAATGTCTGATTGGGCTCCAGTTTTGACAATTGTATTATCCCACCCAAAGGGTGTAGCTATTTTAGATAGCTATGCCACGAAACTGCAACAGGAGTTAAATTCCGTTGGAGGAGTATTAGACACTACAATGTCCGGGGATCAGACTTGGGAGTTAGCAGTAGAACTTGACCCTATAAAACTGGAACATTATGATTTTACTATAGACGATGTTAGATATGCCATAATGGGAGAACATACAACAATTCCCGGTGGTATTTTAAAAAATAGTAAGAAAAATTTCTCCCTTTCTGTTACTGGTGAAATTAAAGACCCAATGCTATTTGGGGAGATAATTGTAAGTAGTGGGGGAAAAAAGGTAAAACTTAAAAACCTGGGAGAGGTCTCCTTTAAACCAGCCGAAGCACAATCCTATGCAAGAATTAATAAAAATTCAGCTATAACTTTAGAGGTAAAGAAAAAGGTTGGAACTAACGTTGTTGAATTAATAGATAATGCAAAAAAAGTTATAAACAGTCTTGAAAAAGATCTTCCAGAAGGAAGTAAGTTAATTATAACCCACGATTCTTCTAAAATAATTGATTCTATGATTGCAGATCTTGAAAACAATATGTTTACCAGTATTATTCTTGTTTTATTAGTAACTTTCCTCTTTTTAGGGAAAACAAACTCTATCTTTGTATCTATAGCTATTCCATTCTCAATGTTAATATCCTTCTTTGTTCTACAGTTAATGGGATTAACTTTAAATATGATGGTTCTCTTTAGTCTTATTTTAGCACTAGGTATGCTTGTGGATAATGGTATTGTTATTGTGGAGAACATATTTAGACATGGAGCCATGGGTAAAAATAGAAAGCAAGCCGCAATAGATGGAACAAGCGAGGTGGCAGGGCCAATAATTGCATCTACACTTACTACTTGTCTAGTTTTCTTTCCTATACTCTTTATGCCTGGAATGATGGGTGAGTTTATGTCATTTATTCCCAAAACCGTTATTGTTGTACTTTTAGCCTCGTTAGCTGTAGGATTAACAATAACCCCTGTTTTCTGCTCCAAATTTTTAAGAATTTCCGATACTTCCTTGAAAAAGATGGTAGAAGGTGGTGGTTTTTTTGGAACTATTCAAAGCTGGTATTTTAGGCTTTTAAATTTTGCTATTCATAGATCAAAAAGGTTTATACTTCTCTCAATTTCCGTTTGTATATTAGGTGCCGTAGCCTATGTTGTTAGGGATATTGATCCAACTTTCTTTCCAGCTGAAGACCCTGGACAGGTTAGAGTAACTGTTGAAGCTCCTAGAGGAAGTTCTATAGATGAAACAGATAAATTTATTAAAAGAGTGGAAGATATTGTCTCTACTTCCCCTGCATCGCTATCAAGTTTTACATCAAATACAAATTCCGGAGGTAATGGTTCTATTACTGTAAACTATGCAGATTTTAATGAAAGAGAAATTAGCGGAGAAGAGGCACAGATAGCACTTGCTGAGAATTTGAAAAATGTTACTGGAGCTAAAGTTGTTGTTCAAAGTGATACGGGAATGGGTGGAAACGATATTTCTTATAGGGTTGTGGGGGAGGAATACTCAGTTCTAGGTGAAATAAGCCAGGAGATTATTAGAAAAATAAAAAACTACAATGAAGTCAAAATTATTGATACAGATTTTGAATCTTCAGAACCTGAATACTTAATTGAGGTTAATAGGGATAAAGCTGCATATTACGGTTTTAATACTCAACAAATTGCATCAACAATTAGAAATGCAATAAATGGTTCAAATGTAGGAAAATACAGGGTTGGAGATGATGAGTATGATATTAATGTTAGATATATGAACTCATCTAGAAAATCTTTACAGGATTTGGAAAGATTGCAACTGACAATTGATGGTAAAAGAATAACACTTGGTAGTATTGCAACCATAACACAAGGAACTACTATTGGTGTTATTAAGCGAGAAGACTTACAGCGAACCGTAAATGTATATGGTAGTTTAAAGAAGGGTTTAAAAAATAATCAGGAAGTTTTACAAAGTATTAGTAAGGATATTGAAGAGATAAAAAAAGAACTTCCCGAAGGTTACGATATTATTCTGGGTGCCGACGGAGAGATGCAGAACGAAGCAACTGGTTTTTTAGTTCAAGCATTTATTATTGCAGGATTTTTAATATTTATACTTTTAATTGGTCAATTTAACTCTTTGTTAGATCCAGTTATTGCTTTTACCGCATCTCTTTTAGCTATTGGAGGTGTGTTTTGGGGATTTGCAATTTTTAGTATGAGTTTTGGAATTATAATGTCTGGAATTGGTTGTATCTCCTTAATAGGAGTAGCTGTAAATAACTGTATTGTTCTTGTTGATTATACAAATTTATTAATTAAAGATGGTATGGACTGGAGGATCGCAATTCCGGAAGCAGGTAAAACAAGATTAAAACCTGTTATTTTAACAGCATTAACAACTGTTTTAGCTTTAATACCAATGGGTATAGGAATTAGTTTCGATTTAGGCTCTTTAGGGATTCAATGGGACTCTGAAAATGCTGCAATGTGGAAGCCTTTTGCCTGGGCTATGATGTTTGGACTAACTTTTTCAACCTTTTTAACATTAATTATCGTTCCTGTTATGCTAAGTGCTAAACATAGTGCACTAGAAAAGTTTAGAATAAGAAAAGAACAGCGAGTAATTGATTCAACAGAGGTTGCTGTTTTAGAAGGAGCATAATAATGAAACAAAAGATAGTTTTACTTGCATTTATGATTTGTAGTATTTCAATTTATGCAAACGATAAGTTGGTTATAGATATAGATAAATCTATATCTATGGCCAAAGAGAATAATATTGATTTAAAAAGAGCTGAATTAACCCTTGATGGTAAGAGAAGGGCTAAGGCTACAGCTTATAATGTATTTTATCCATCTGTTAGTGGTTTTTTAATTTTAAATAGAAGTAATACTGAACCTGCCCAGGGGTCGGATACAAACTTTTTACTTGGTTATGAAGCATCTTTAAATTTTACACCTGCACTTTTCAATGCAATAACACTGCTTAAAAAAGATTATGAGATGGGTGTTATAACCTATGAACAGGCAGAAAAAAAGATAGAGAAAACCGTTAAAGAGTTATTTTATAATTTAATAATTTTAAATGAGCAAATATCATTGTTGGAAGATAACTTAAAAAACATTAAGTCCCGATATGATTTAACAAAGTTAAATTATGATGCAGGTCTTGTATCTGAGTTGGAACTTTTAAAAGTACAGGTAAGTTATCAGAACTTTATACCTGAACTAAATAATTTAAAGAACTTATACAACTCTTCAACAATGAATTTTAAAACAATACTTGGGATTGATCTAAATAAAACAATTGAGCTATCGGGGCAGATAGACCCGGAGATAAAAAAAATTACCTTTGAAGAAGCATACGATTTAGCGGTTATGAACAACGATCAGCTCAAAATGGTTTATAAATCATCGGAACTACTAAATGCTCAGAAAAAGACAGTTTTTTCTCAAGGATTTCTACCATTATTAACAGCAAAGTACTCTTCTAGTACACTTTTAAACGATCCTTTTGGAAGCGATAGATTCGATACAGATAACTTTTTAGACGATATGGGTGAACTTTCGGTCTCTATGTTCTACTCCTTTGACTCACTATTTCCAAATAGTGCTGAAAGGTTGTCGTTAGAAGAGATTGATAGATCGATAACTGATGCCGACCTTCAAGGAAAGGCTCTATTAGATGGATTAAAATTACAAATAACCAATTTAATTGCTACTTTAAATAATTCATTGGAGATACAGGAAGGTTTAGAACTAACAGTCCTTTTAGCTAAGAAAAGTTTGGATAGTACAGAGCAGGCTTATAAATCCGGGACATCTAAACTCCTAGAGGTTGAAAGTGCTCAGAATGAGTATAAAAAAGCTCGACTTGAGCTGTTAACCGAGAAATATAAATATATTAATAGTTTGTTGGAGTTAGAAGATATTTGTGGAGAGTTATAGAATTAAGGTTTATTAACTATTAATTCTACACAATCTACAACCCACATTTTATAAACTGGAGGGATAACTTCTTGGTCAAAAATAATAATTACCGAGAATAATCCTTCCCGTTTATTAATTAATTCAACCCTTCCTATATAACCCATCATCTCCCCAAGACCTTGTAGATGTTTTGTTTTCATAATAAGCATGGAGCTGTGTTTTTCTTTAAATTCACCAGGGACACCTGTTATCAAAATCTTTGCACTAAATAGTGATATTTCAGTAACTATACATCTTTTTGCTCTTCCATCAAAAAAGAAATAGTTTTCAACTGTCTTGTCATCCTCATTTTCCAAGCTATATTCAACCGAATATCTTTGAATTGCTCTTTTTTGTAGAGCTAATTGGTGCTCAATATGGTTTCCTAGAATTTCTATCAAATCATCGGGTGGTTTATTTGTGAATTCTATGGATAGAAAGTAGATTTCTGGCCTCTCACACTCATATTTTTCATAATATACAATTTTACTGTTTACAGAAAATGATATATTTTGTCTTTTATTTTTTTCCTTAAAAGTAAATCTAAGAGAAATCTTGTTTTTAAACTCTTTTATCTGCTTTAAAAAAGATTCATCAATTTTTGCCAAGAGTCTGGCTTTTGTCATAGATGTAGAGTAAATAATACATGGAACTTTCCTTGTTCCATGTTTAAATGAAATATCTTCAACTACAAGACCTATCTTTTCAATTACAGTCTGATTTAGTATGAGATCGTGGTTGTTGTGTCTTTTATAAATTTCATCTAATAATCTTCTCATTGCTATCCAATAATTAAGGATAAGAGCTTTGTATTACTATTGTCAATTTAATATTATACTTTTCTATTTTGTTAATTCTATTATTTTTACAATTACATTAACACTTTTTTCCATTGAATTAACAGGTATATACTCAAATTTCCCATGGTAATTGTGTCCTCCTGTAAAAATATTTGGTGTTGGTAGGCCCATATAGGAGAGTCTTGCACCATCTGTTCCTCCCCTAACTGGTTTAATAATAGGTTTAACTCCAACTTCTAGCATAGCCTGTTCTGCAATTTTTACAATTTCAATAACAGGTAGGATTTTCTCCTTCATGTTGTAATACTGATCTTTAATAATAATTTCAATTATATTGGAGTATTTCTTATTTAAAAAATTAACTATAGAAATAAGTAGTTCTTTTTTTTCTGTGAACAAATTCATATCATGGTCTCTAATAATATATTCAATAGTAGTCTCTTCTACAGTACCGTTAAAGGTATGGAGGTGAAAAAATCCTTCGTAGTTTTCTGTGTACTGAGGCTTCTGATTACTTGGTAGAAGTGAATTTAATTCATTGGCTATCTCTATTGAATTTACCATCTTGCCCTTTGCAGAACCAGGATGGACATTTGTACCTTTTATTTTTATTTTAGCTGATGCAGCATTGAAGTTTTCATATTCTAGCTCACCAAGTTCTCCCCCATCTATTGTATAGGCATAGTCTGCAGAAAACTTTTCAACATTAAATCTGTCTCCACCACGACCTATCTCTTCATCTGGTGTAAAAGCTATTTTTATAGTTCCATGCTCAATACTCGGGTTATCAATTAAATATTTAACAGCCGTCATAATTTCTGCAATTCCTGCTTTATCATCAGCACCTAAAAGTGTTGTCCCATCGGTTGTGATTAATGTCTGTCCTATATAGTTCCTCATTTCCGGGAAAGTTTTAGGAGATAAAATTATATTCTTTTCACTATTTAAAATAATTTCATCACCATTATAATTCTCAATAATTAGGGGTTTAACATCTTTCCCTGACATATCGGGTGAGGTATCCATATGTGCTATAAAACCAATGGTTGGTAACTTTTTATTGGTATTTGCCGGGAGCTCAGCCATAACATAGCCATTCTCATCAACTGAAACGTTTTTTAAGTTCAATTCATTTAATTCTTTTTCTAATAAATAGGCTAAGTTAAATTGATTTTTTGTGGATGGACATGTGTCAGAATCTTCACATGACATTGTGTCTATTTTTATATAATTCAAAAATCTTGTTAATACTTCGGAATATTTCATGTTTAAAATCCTTACAAATAAATTAGTATTCAGTCCCTTTGTATAACCGTACAATATTTTTTCTATGACTTATAGTTATTAAAATTGCTATAAATATAAAAAATATGAGAAGAATAACAGAGGTGTCTGTTTTAGTAATATTTGTAAATATATAATAAAAAACAGGAAGAATCCATGCTGAAATTAGGGATGCTAAAGATACATGTTTCCCTATATATCTTGAAAGTATAAACACAACTATTGAAAAGGGGAATGCAGGTGGGAAAATTGCTGTAATCCCACCTGCTGCTGTAGCAACCCCTTTTCCCCCTTTAAAAGAAAACCAAATAGGATAGAGGTGTCCCAAAATTAAACTTAATAATAAAATTATTTTAACTAATTCTAAATTTATAGGTAGTTGAAAATTATTTATTAAAAGAATAGGTAATAAACCTTTTAAAAAGTCTAGTATCATAACAGTAGCTCCAAGTTTAAAACCTAATATTCTTTTTACATTAGTTGCACCAGCATTTCCGCTACCCATTTTTCTTATATCAATACCCTTTGCCAGGTATCCTATAATAACTGCAAAAGATATTGATCCTGTTAAATAGCCTATAAGTGCAATTAATACAATTTTCATTATTTCCTCTTTGGTAACAATACTAAAAGACTAGTTGTTTTTTTGTACAAAATGTAATCTTGGTTATTCCCATATTTTTTATCTGCACTCTTTTCTAATAGAGGAATTCCGCTAACAAATAATAGTAGTAGAGTAATAATAATTGGACCTAAAACTGTTATAAAACTAAGCCCTTTTTGGAATGGAATTGTTGTTACAAACAAACCCCACCATAGTAGTATTTCTCCATAATAATTAGGATGCCTTGAATATTTCCACAAGCCTTTTTCCATCCATCTCCCTTTGTTCTCAGGATTATTTTTAAAATTAAATTTTTGTCTATCGCTAATTATTTCTATAATAAAACCTGTTAAAAAAATTGTAAAACCAATTATTGAAATGATATTAAATTCTATATTACCCCTAAGCGTTAAAAAATATGAGTAAGGTAGCATAATTAACCAGACCGCTACTGTTTGTAAAATCCAGAATCTAACTAAATTAGCGGGATTATTTCTCTTGTCATCGAATCTTTCATCTGTTTTGGTTATTAAAATTCTTTTTAATAGATAATATCCTAATCTAATTCCCCACAATATTATTAAAGAAGTTACTATAAATTGCATTACTGAGTAGTCTGAACCACTTGATAAAAGTAGTAATGGCGCTAGTAGAACAAAGGATAGACTGTAAGACAGATCTGTTACTTTATCTGTTTTAAAGCTAAATGCAATAGTAAAAAAGAACAGGTTTACAATAACACTAAGAATTATTGAAGCGATAAAAGGGTGTGAACTAACTAATGTAATCATTTAAAATCTCCATATTTATAAATTATTTCAGTATAAACTGTTTTTTTTGAATTAGGTTTATTAGGGTCAGGGAGTATTGTAGGACCATCGATTTTTACAATTTTCCCTGTATCACTTAAAATCATTTTAACTGGTGGTAATAAAAAGCTTAAAAGTGGATTTGATAATCTCATTTCTATGGTTAAGTTGTTATTATTCTCAACTTTAGAAATTTCCATTTTAATAAGTGTTAAAAGGTCAAAGTAGGGAATATAGAAAAATAATTTTTCATTGTTTTTAATTTTATTCAAATTTTCTAATATATATTGGGGTAAAAGAGGTCCAACAACTAAATCCCCTTTTAATTCTATATCTTTCTGTTCAATTTTCCCGTTGATAATTTTTGTTAATAACACATTGTTTTCTAATTCTTTAGCGCTAGCTTCAATTCCAAGGTCAGCTATGCTAAAGTCGTAATTTTTTATTTTACTCTCTTCAATTTCTACTGTTTCAAAAGCTTTTACCTCGTTTTGATTATTATAAAATATGTGTTGAAATGTTCCATTTTTAAAATTACCTACTTGAAACTCTTTTTGTATATATAACCTGTCTTTTAAACTACTATCCTGTCTAAATATTTCTCCATACATTGTCTGCTTTAAATCTTGAGAAAATAATAATTGGGTTGATAATAGTAAAATAAATCTTACGTAACGCATTTTTAATCCTCTTTATATGGTAATAGTAACTTTTATTAAATAAATGGTCAAACAATATTGTTAAAAATATTTCAATACGTTATATTTTGATTATGGAATATAGTTTGTTTTCAAGAAACTTAAGATATTATAGGAAATATAATGGTTTAACACAGAATCAATTAGGACTGCTGTCACGTTTAGGGCAAGTTTCTATAGCAAACTATGAAGCGGGTAGACGATTTCCAAATGAAAAAAACCTATCTGTTTTGGCCAAGGTTTTAAATATTGAAGTAAGTACTTTCTTTACTGATAGAAACATAGATATTCAGCAAAATAATTTATCTGCTTTTTCTATTGATGGTTTTATAAAAGTTTTAATACATGAAACAATAGACTCTTGTTTTGAATATATAGTTTCCTGGAAAGAAAGCCTTAAATATAGTTTGCAAAAGACATATAACAATATTTTAATTTCAACATTAAGAGAAGTTGGTAACAGGTGGGAGAAAAACGAGTTACTCATTGCCGAAGAGCATATCATAAGCGAAAAAATTAGATCCTTAATTATTCTTTTATCTAATAAAGAACGAAGCTTAAAATTGACACCTGTAAGAAAGGATCTTGTATGGTTGGGATTTGCTGCTCCTGGTGAACAACACTATTTGGTGTTACTTATGTTTGCCGAGATTGCTAGAAATAATGGATGGGAAGTGTTTTTTGTTGGGAAAGATATACCTGTTCACGACTTAATAAAAGCGTTGATGGTTTATAAACCAAAAGTTGTTTTTGTTTCAATTCAAATGGAGGAATTGCAAGAAAAATTAACAAATTATTTAAACGAGATAGATTTTAAACTAAAAAATAAACCTCTTATTTATGTTGGAGGGAGGGGATGTCATACAGAGTATGCAAAAACAGTAAACTGTGTGGATGGATTTATAAAAACCTTTAATCAGGGGTGTAAAATATTGATTAATGTAGAGGAAAAATTATGAAAAAGTTAGTTATGGTAATGTTGCTATTTATTTATGTTGGTTTTGTTTATGGGAAAAATAACAGTGAGCCATTTCATGAAGTTGTAGATTTTGTTGATATGGAAAAATTTAGTGGAGACTGGTATGTAATTTCTCTAATCCCTACTGTCTTTGAAAAAGATGCTAGTAATGGAATTGAGAATTATTCTATAGGGGATGACGGGGTAATTACCGTAAAGTATACATTTATTAAAAATGGAAAAAATAAAGTTATGTATCAAAAAGGTTGGATCTATAATACAAATAGTAATTCTGAGTGGAGGGTTCGCCCACTTTGGCCATTAAAACTCCCGTATTATATTTTAGAATTAGCAAATGATTACTCATATACTGTTATTGGTACAAACAATTACGACTATCTTTGGATTATGTCCAGACAACCTAAAATGGATAAAGATGAGTTAAATTCCATTATTGAGCGAATGGTTTTACGTGGATTCGACAGAGAGAAAATACTCTTTATGAAACAGGATAGAGGTTAATATGAGCAGTAATTCAATTAATGGTTATCAAATATACAATAGTTTTATATCTGGATATTCCCAAATTTATGATGATAGAGAGGAGATTAACAGGGTTAATGTATTTCCTGTTGCAGATGGAGATACAGGAAATAATTTAGCAAGAACTGTAAAGTTAATTGTAACTAGATTAGAGCCTAATAGATCTGCTTTTAAGGTTCTGGAGAGTATAGCGTCCCTCTCTCTGGACAGTGCAAGGGGAAATTCAGGTTTAATATTTTCTCAGTTTTTAAATGGATTAGCAATTAGTACAAATGGAAAAGAATCCCTTACTATAGAGGACTTTTCAAAAGCTGCAATTAATGCATCTTTATTGGCTTATGAAGCAGTAGAAAATCCTGTTGAAGGGACCATATTAACTATATTGAAGATTTGGTCTACAGCACTGCATGAGTTGAGTTCTGAAATAAAAAATATTGAAATAATATTTGAAAAAGCATTTCATAAAGCTAAGGAAGCACTATTAAATACTAAAAACCAATTAGCAATACTAAAAGAGAAAGATGTTATAGATGCAGGAGCAATGGGGTTTGTCTCTTTTTTAGAAGGAATTAATACCCTACAAAAAAATGGATTTGTAAATATTGATGCAATGAAAAAAAT
>JAFGYD010000099.1 GCA_016936295.1 Spirochaetales bacterium
AGAATTTGATGAATTCTCCTTAGATACAGCAGAAGATGCGCTAGACGATGATTCCGAAATAAAAGATATAGATATCGATGATATTGGCTTTGACGATGAGCCCGAGGAAGAGGATACAGGATTTTCTCTTAATTTTGACGACCTATCTATTGAAGACGAAGTATTAGAGGACGATTTTGGATCTCTAGACGATGACGATTCAGACGAGTTTTCTCTTGGTGACTTTGGTGATAGTTTTAACTTCGATAAAGAGGCATCTACAACATCTCTAAAATTAGATGAATTAACAGCATCATCCGAGGTAGAACCTGAGGTTGAAGAGTTAAAATTTACAGATACCGAATTTGAAAAAATCCAGGCAACACTACGGGATCTCCCCTTAAATTTAAAATTAGTAATTGAAGAAGAGATTGCAGAGAATGGTTTATTTGGTACTAAACTTGAAGGATTAACCGATTTACTTATTAGAAATGCTCCGTTAAAAGAGATTGTTAAGTATGTTAACAAGATTTTAGGGCATAAAATAAAAATATCACCATCATTTAAAAAATTAACAGCACTGGATTTTGAAAAACAGAAAGAGAAATTTTTATATATATTAGTTAACTCTGTATTCCCAAAAATTAAATGGATTGTTCCAATTTCTGTTGCGTGTGCACTCTTATTTCTAGCTGGGTATTTTTGGGGATATAAAATATTTAAATCCGAGAGTATATATAAATTAGGACACGAACTAATTCTTGTAGATAAATACGAAGAGGCATACGATAAATTTATTGAAGCATTTGAAACACATCGAAAAGGAAAGTGGTATAAAATTTATGCAGATACTTACTATCAACGAAAAGCATTCCCTTATGCCGAAAAAATATATATTCAAACTCTAAACGAGAATAGTAAAGATAAAGAGGCAATTTTATCCTATGTCAACATGGTAGGTTTCGATGAGGCCGAGTATGCAAAAGCAACTAATTTTCTAATGGAATATATCACAAAGGGATATACCGATTATATATTTTTAACTACGTTAGGCGATTTGTATATGAAATGGGCAGAAGTCGATTCTACACACTATGAAGATGCTAGACTTTGGTATGCAGAAACCATGAAAGAATATGGTCCTAAACCAGAGATTTTATTTAAATATTTAAATTACTTTATAAAAACAGATAATTTACAAGAAGTTAAAAATTATCGAAGAATGTTCGAAATCAGTACCGATGTTGAGGTTGATGGTGATACTTTTGCGAGAATGGCAGGGTATTTAATGGATAAAGGAATTGTAGAAAATGTAAGGGATACTCTATTTAGAGGTATTGCTGATGATCCTCGAAATCCTAATTTACATTTCCAGCTGGCAAGATATTTTAACTCTATAGGGAATGATAGAGAAGTAGAAAAAGCTGCAAGAAATGCTATTTTTTATTATGAATATGGTGGTTCTCTATCCGAAGAAGAGCTTACATCTCTTATAGAAACTAAAAGAATTTTAGGTGATATCTATGCACATGATGAAAGATATTTAGTTTCTGAAAAAAATTACCAGGAAGCCGTTTCTCTCTATGAAAACCTTCGTGATAGAAGTTTTGTAGAGAAAAATGAAAAATTCGGAAAAATATATGCTGGTTACGGAGATATTTTTTACTATGCAGGGAATAGCCTTAATACAGCATATAATCTATATGAAAAAGCAGAAGAAAATATGTACACAACTAACGAACTTTCTTATAAAAAAGGATTTATAAAATATCAGGACAATGATTTAAAAGATGCTCTTTTGGAATTTCATAAATCTGAAAATGTTAGATTAAAAGAAGAAGCTATTTGGTTTGCAAAGGCTAATACCCTATCTCTAAGAGGTAGTTACGATGCTGCCTTAACTTATTACAATATTCACTTAAAATATTTACAACATTTAGAAGATGAGGAGGAGACTCTCTATCCTTCGGAAAATGAGTATCATTTAGCCATAATTGAAAACTATATTAGATTATATAACAATATAGCTGTAACACTTTACAAATTACATGGAGAAAAAGAACTTCCACAGGTAGGAATGTATTTAACTCAATCTACTGAAAAATTTGACTATTTGACCAGGGATCCTGACCTATTAATTCGATCTGGATTAAAAGATTTAGCTTACTATAATACAAAAGCGATTTTATATCCCGATAAAGAGATGGAGTTACTTTTGTATAAAACCATCTCTAAGGATTTTAAGGATTTAAACTTAGGCTTAGTTACTGCTTTAAAGTGATTTCATCCAATTGTACTTGTCTTCAATTACACCGTACTGAATTCCCTTTAAAGTTTTTTGCAATTTAAATGACAGTTCACCAATTTTTCCATCACCGAATACTTTTTCGGTTCCGTTGTAAGTAATAGATTCTAAATATGTAACTCCAGCAGCAGTTCCTGTTACAAATGCTTCAACACCATTTGACATTACTTCATCTATAGAAATTTTTCTTTCTTCAACTTTAACACCCATATCTTTAGCAAGTTGGATAACCGATTTTCTAGTTATCCCCGGTAAAATAGTATCACCTAATTCAGGAGTAACTAATGTTCCGTTGTTTAACTTAAAAAAGATATTACAGCTGGAACCTTCTTCAACATATTTATGTTCAACAGCATCCAGAAATATTGCTTCCATAAAGCCATCTTTTTCAGCTGCTTTTTTTGCAAGAATAGGAACTACATAGTTAGAGTCACATTTAATCCAACCTGTTCCGCCTTTAGTTGCTCTAATTTTATCTGTTACAAGTGCTCGGCTTCTCATCCCTTCTTTGAAATAACCACTAACATTAGTAGATACAGAAACTACCCAGGGTTCTACAGATATTCCTAATCCTATTCCAGGTTCTGCATATGTAAATGGTCTGATATATACAGCATCTGCTGTTAGGAAATTATTTTCTTCCCACTCTTTTTTATATACTGGAACAAAGCCTGACTCTTTATTTTTACGTACACTGTCCAAAATGCCCTGTTCAAGGGTTTTTACATCTATTGCAGGCATTAGCAGCCCTTTCATTGAATTGTGCATTCTAATGGCATTTTCATCTGGTCTGAAAACTTTTATTGAACCGTCTGGCTGAGGGTAGGCTTTACAACCCTCAAAACAACCCATTCCATACTGTGTTGTATAATTAACAATTGGCAGACCTTTAATATTATTTCTTTTTTCCATTAGTTCGTTTAAAGCTTCTGGTGATAAATTTTCTTCCTCTTGTGGAGTAAGATGCTCCTGTTCAATTAAAGTGTCTGTCCAGCTACTGTTTTTATATTTTGCCAGATAAACCCAAGGGTGCATGCTTAGTGTAAATGCCATAAAATTCTCCTATTAATATAAAAATCCTATAATTATTGGAAAATTTAGTCAAATAAACATTAAAAAAAAGTAACTTTTTTATGTTAAGATGACGTTAAATAGTAAAGTGTTATTATTAGATAGGGCTACAGCCCACTTAAAACTTATTTGTGAATTAAAAATCAGAAAGTTTTTTGTTGACAGCTGTATTTCCCAATGGTAACATTGCGAATAAGTTAAAAATAAGAAGGGTTAAACATAACAGTTTGTTATGTCCTTCACACGATTAACTGGAGGAAAAAATAAAAATGAAAAAAGCTATTGCTCTATTAGCTACTTTAGTAGTGTTAACAAGTACTGCATTTGCTCAGTTAGCTCCTACAATAACTGGATCTGCTGAAACTAAATGGGGTGCAAACCTTGACAATGAATCAAACGGTTTTGAGTTAAGCACAGATGTAACAGTAACTGTTCCTGTTGTAACTTCAGAAACTGTTGCGACAGAAGGTGAAGGTGCTTACGGATCTGCTTCAATTACAGGTTCTTCTTTAACTTTTACTTTTGGATTAGATTCATTTAACGATGATGATTCTTTCTTAAATGATGACGTTAATACTGCTGATTCAGCGTTAAAAGGTACAGACGCTTCTATTTCTGCTAAAATTGACTTTGCAAACGGTTTATATGCAACTATTGGTTCTGAATCAGATTTAGCTGCTAACTTTGTTGATGGTGATAAAAACTACTGGGTAAAACCTACTTTTGATGAAGAAGCTGGTATTTCTTTAGGTTATGCAACTGATATGATGTCTGTTGAAGTAACAGTAGCAAATGAAGACGACGGTTATTTACACGATAGTCTTGATGACGGAACAGATGCAACTTATGAAGGTTCTACAGATGTAATTGCAGAAGATAAAATTGAATTAACTCCTTCTACAGATGATACAGGTGTTGATGCAACTAAAGAAGATGGTTATTTCTTAGGTGCTAAATTAATGTATACAGCTGGTGATATTTTTACAGCTAATGTAGATTTAGCAACAAATTCAACAGGGACAGAATTAGCAGATGAAGCTAAAAAAACTGGAGTTGCTGTAAAAGTTGTATCTAAACCAGTTGAAGGTTTAACAATTACTGTTCCTTTCGATTACTTAACAGCTGAAGCTGGTGCTGCGATGGAGTTATTACCTGCAGTAGCATTTACAACAGGTGCTTTGACTTTAGGTGCAGATTTCCACTATATCAATGTTGCTGCTGATTTAGCTTCAACTTTATCAGAAGATTATACTGGTACTAAATTAAATGCTAACGTTGCTTATGCTTTAGCTGCTGGAACTGCAAAAGTTGAAGTTGGTTCTGCTTTAGCTGAAATGGATACAGAAATGGATTTAACTGTTAAAACTTCATTCACAGCTGAAACATACTCTGCAACAGTTGATTTCGGTAACGTAATGGATATGGATGATTTAGGAATCGATGGTACATTTACTGGTGTAGCTGGTGTTTCAGTATCAGTTGAAACAGCTCTATCTTTAGATAATGACAATGGTGACTACACAGAATCATTTACAGTTGATAAAATCAATGTTGACTTAACAGATGCATTAACAGGAATTGAAAATACTACATTTACTGTTAACTACTCTGGTTTCAACACAGGTGATGCAAAAGGTACTTTCTACGTAGGTGCTAAAATATCTCTATAATTCTTAATTGAATTGTTAGATTATATAAAACACTCCCTTGGGAGTGTTTTTTTTGTTTATAATGAATTTTTAGAAATATTACTCCTATATATTAGTTAAACGTAAGGAGTTAATATGAATAGTTTGAATTCAATTTTACTAGAAGGTAATTTAGTAAAAGATCCGACAGAGAAAAGAACACCACAGGATACAGTAGTATGTAATTTTACAATTGCTGTTAATAGAAGCTATAAGAAGGCTGAGGACTATGTAAAAGAAGTTTCATACTTTGACATTGAAGTATGGTCATTGTTAGCTGAGAACTGCTTGAAGCACCTTTGTAAAGGCCGTGGAGTTAGGGTTGTAGGTAGATTGAAACAGGATAGATGGATAGATGAAGAGGATATTAGCCATACAAGAATTAAAATTGTTGGTGAACATGTCGAGTTTAAACCATTAATGAACATAGTTAAGGATGAAGAAGAGTTGGAAAACAACGAAATTCTTGATGTTGCAATTTAATTACTATACAATTTTGTATAATCTCCGATAAAATGCTTATATGATTAAACTTTTTAATCGGGGATTATCTACCGAAGAGATCGCCAAAGCCCTAAAAAAAATTAGACAAGAGTATAACAACTATATTATCACATATATGAAACCTCCTAGGGTAAAAGAAGAATTTGAACGAAGATATCTATTTGCTGCTAAATATAAAGAGAATATGGCACTATTTTTTAAAAATGAAATAGAAATTTTACAGGATATAATCACTCAGGAAGAGGATAAAAAAAGACAAAAAGAAGCTGATAAAGCTCTACTTCAGCAAAAACGATTGAGACAGAAAGATGGAGACTTTGCAGATAAAATTTTAAAAGAGTACGAAGAGAGAATTAAACTTTATCCGGCAATTAATATAACAGATGATGCTAGTATAGAAGTTAGAAAGCTATATGGTGCAATGAAAGTATTTGAAGACAAATATTGGAACAGCTTAAGTAAATATATTCGAATAGCAACACCTGAAGGAAGAGTTATTGACCATTTAGAAAATGATTTATGGATGATAATAGGAACAGGAACAAGAAGACCTCCTATATTAGATAAATATATTTTTCTGTTAGAAAGACCAGATCACGATTTACAAGCTATTTCTTATGCAGAACAGGCATGTATGAAGCAGGTAGCCTTTTTCTTAAATGAACTAATGGATTTATATAAAAGAAGTACAATGGACTCTGTGCCCCCAGGTAGTGCTGTTGATGGTTTTAACTATATGAATCAGATAATATTTAATTTTAGACTTGCTGATTTAAAGAAACGTTAGCTATTCGTATGCCTTTTCAGAATTATCATATCCAAAACTTGCCTCTTTAGATGCTACAATTATCCAGTCACTTTTAGAATTTGTATCAGTAAACCTATATCTTGACAGAGACCTAGTAGTTGTAGAAGAATTTGAATATATAACATCCTCCGGGTTAATTAATTCATTACTGGAAATCCACTCTCCGCATTCGCCAATCTCATCTACACGTTCAACTACCTTTGTTAAACCAAAATTCCTACTGTTTTTTGTTTCATCATTCAGGTTTTTACTATAAATTACGGCATCCATTATTTCCCCAAATGGTTCATTATAAATTGAAATTGTTCCACTAGATGCAGAAAGTTTAAAATCATCAATTCTAATATCTCTTACATTGTCTAGAAATTTTTTATCATGTTTAATATTTATATTATCCAGTTCTATAAAAGGAATTGGGAAATTATCGGATGTTGTTCTAATTACAATATATTCACCCTCATTTACATCCATATCAGGGAAAATAAAACTATAGTCGTTACTCTCCTTTGTGCCGTTGTAAATTGTAATACCAGCCATATTCCCACTTGATATTACATATAATTCAATTTTATTGGGATTAGTTTTAGTACCCTTTACAATAAATTCATTGATTAAAATTTTGGGTAAATTTGAATTATAACCGTAAATTTCTGCAATAAACCATAAAGAATTACCAACACTATCTAATATTTTATACTCAGCACTATATTTATTCCCGGGGGTTAATTCAGAGTTAAATTTTATTGTAATTTCATGACCGTTTTCAATAAAATCAATAATTTCTAAGCCATTATTAGAGCAAAAAGATGATGAATTTAAGAATATATTTTCATTACTAACAATTTTAATTGAGTCCTTGGATATAGCGGAAATTGAAACTAATGCTGGTGGAGTTAAATCTCCTGGAATATATTTATCTTCTACAAATGAATCGCAAGAAGTTATTAGAATTGTTAATAAAATTATCTCTATTTTTTTCATTTTATACCTCAGTAAAATATAGATTAAATATTTCTTAATACTTCACCGATAAATAAAATATGAGACATTTAATCGCATTTTACTGCTTTATTGCACTTATAACACCTCTATTTTCTCAAATCCCTGATTTAACACTGTTACCAGAGGATACATATATAGAAAAAAGAGATGGAGAAACAGGACTTCATCTATTTATTAGAAAAAAAGATGATATAAACTCTATACTCTTAACTGAATCCACCCAGGATCCAGACAAAGAGAGAAGTGTATTTGCATTGAGGGATTTTGATGAAAATCCAACAGTGAAGGATGAAATTCGTTATTTAAATGGAACCAAACTTGACCAAAGTTACAATTTTTTGATTGATTCTACACCTGAACCAAACGAGATATTTGGAGAAGCATTTCATATATATATTCCCAGAGGTGTGTCCTATGGTTATCCATGGTCCAGGGAAGGACAAATTGATATGGGCGAGGGGAGTTGGCTTAACATAAGAACTTTTCCATTAGAGTATGGAGTATACGATCAAGGATTTATGGATAATCCATTTATTATTCGTTTATACGAAGAGGTTACAGTAATTGAACCTCCTGCAGAATCTATATTTGAAGAGATTGCACGGGAGACAAATGGGGATTACTCCGAAGAGTTTGATGGGGATGGTGCTGTAACAAGAATTGGTGAGATTCTTGATAAATATAAGGGACAGGATGTCGATTTGGCCTTAGTTGTAGATACTACAATCAGTATGAAGGATGATGTCGAATTTATTAGACAAAAACTTATTCCTTTAGTGAAAAATAAAATAGAAGGTTTTAAATCTGTAAGAATTGGTGTTGTTCTATATAGGGATTACAAAGAAGCTTATTTGACTAAAAAGTTTGATTTTGTTGATAATTTCGATAAAATACAGGCAATACTTGACTCTGTAAAAGTTCAAGGTGGTAGGGATATTCCAGAGGCTGTTTTTGAAGCATTATACGATGCAGAATCAAATATGATGTGGGAAAATAGTGCTAAAATAATAGTACAGGTAGGAGACGCTCCTCCACACCCAGAACCAAGAGGTGATATAACAAGCCAAATGGTTTATGAATTATCCAGAGAGAAAAATATAGAAATATACCCTATCTTATTACAGGATGAAAAAAGAACTGAATCAGAGAAACGAGAAGAATAAAAAGCATTGAATAATGCTTTTTATCCTGCTTCCTGTGTTGAAATAATTTCGTCTTTTACAGGTAGACTTTTCTTAAGTTCTTTTATGAACTCTTTTATATCCCCCATTGGCTCGTAGAACTCACAATAGTCAGGTGTTCTTCTAGCTATAGTAAAATACTTGTAAAGTTTTTCTTCACCTAATTTTTTTTTCCACAGACCAGCTGTACATCTTACTCTTAATACTTGACCTTTGTCTGTATCGGTTGGAACTAACTTGCATCTCATGCAGTTAGCACAATAGATTCGATCACAATCTTCCATTTTATATAATCTCCCATTTTTTAATTATTTTTAATTCTATAATCTTTTATAAAATAGTACCATGGGAAATAGACACCGTCAATATTTTGTTAAAATAATTATTGACGGTGCATAATTTTAGGATATAATAGTTGTTCTTATATTTTCCAAATTTCGTCTGCGTATTGTTTAATCGTTCTATCGGAAGAAAACTTACCAGACATTGCAATATTCATAAGGGACATTTTAGCCCACTTGTCTTTATCTACAAATGCTCTTGTAACTCTATCCTGTGCAACACAATACTCTGAAAAATCTTTTATTACATAGTATGGGTCAGGTCTGTTACCATCTACACCATAAAGTAGGGAATTAACAATTTGAGTAAAATCGTTTTTACACTC
>JAFGYD010000100.1 GCA_016936295.1 Spirochaetales bacterium
CTTTTTCCAACTGAATCCGGAACACATTCAAGAACAATAGAAAAACATCCTAATTCTTCAAGTAATTTGGCATCCTCGATTAATTGTAATGTTGCCTCTTCTGTTTTACTTTGAAGCTTAAATCCCCCAAAACTATTAAATGACTGAGGTGTTAGTCCCAAATGACCAATTACAGGAATACCAGACTCCACAATATATTTAATATTTTCCTGGTGACCTCTAACGCCTTCAATTTTAATAGCATTTGCACCTGCGGCCATAAGTTTCCCCGCTGAATCCAATACAGAATCCAGACTTTTCCTATGGGACAGAAACGGCATATCTGCAATTATGAATTTATTTGGTGCCCCTCGTCTAACCCACTGAGTGTGCATCTCCATTAATTCAATAGTTGCAGGAAGTGTGGATGTACAACCATGGGAGATCATAGCTACACTATCTCCTACAAGAATTGTATCAATGTCACTCTCTTCAATAATTGATGCACTCCAGTAGTCATAACATGTAATCATAGAAATTTTCTGATTATCTGTTTTATATTTCTTAAAATCGTTTATGTTCATTTTAGCTCCTTGTTATATGCTTTTTTAAAAAGCTTATATATATTTTTCCAAACTTTACTTTGAAGAGATTTTATGTTTGTTCTGATTGTTTTTTTATCACCCCTTTTAATTGGTCCAGTTAAAGCGTTTTTATAATCAACTGTAAGATTGTTAAAGATCTGATTCATATAAGGATCAAGGGCTTGGGGAGGTAAATTCAATATATTATTAAAATCATTTTTAGCTTTTTGCCAGAGAATTGTTGTGAAGTTTCCAGATATAACACATAGAGCGTGATATACACCTTTATCTTCTGCTTTTACGGTAAAATAGGGATTTTGTAATTCCGGGAGTAAGGTTTTAAGAGGTTTTTCTCCTTCTATACCAATAAATGGAATCGATTTATATGTTTCAAAATCGTATAGATTTTTTGAAAAAGTCATTAGAGGGTGCAGGCTAATTATCCCATTTATAGAGAGTGTTCCGGAAAAATGAATTAATGTTTTTTCCCTTAATTTAGGGTGAGATTTAATAAACTCTTCTATAGCATCGTCGCTTATTAATATGATAATAATTGAGACATCTTTTAATTTAATTTCTGGGGAGTCTATATCTTTTTTTCTGCTCCAGTTGATATAGTTCATACCGGACAAATTAAGATAATGCATAAAATGTGTGGCAACCCTGCCACTTCCTATTACTCCCAAATTTTCATTTTTCATGGTACCTGTCCTCTAAGAATCAAGTCCTAACTCGTACAAATTTGGATATTTTGATATATAATTGTATTAATTGAAGGAATAAATGTCAATGTTCATTGATTGAATATTGAATTACACCATATAATAATAGTATGAAGCGGGTTTTTTATCTCTTTATTATACTTACTATTATCTCATGTGGAAATGTATCTTTGGAGACGGATCCAATAGTTATAAAAACTGTAGCCAATGGTGACGTTCTAAAATCCGGGGATTATTTTAATATAACTTTTGATAAAATTAGTGATACTGTAATTGTTCACCCAGATACTGCAGCAATAACAATATCCTTTAATCCCGGGAGAGATGGCATAACTGCAGAACCTCTGGAATATTCTATTGATTTAATTGATAACCCTGCACCTAAATTTCTTATAACCGATGACTTTATTGAAGGTTTATACTCAATGAATGTTAAAGTTTATGAAAAAGAAGATTTAGTATCTGAATTTTCCAGTGAATTTATTGTATTTAACGGAGAGCTAACTGGAGATGTCTCTAATTTATATCCATATAAAGATTTATATACTAACTCCAAAGTTATTTTAGAGAGTAGTATTTCTGCAAGTAGTTACATTGATCCATATTTAGTATGGAGTCATGATGGAGTTGTTTTTACTCAGGGTTATCTTTCTGAAGGTTTAGATACCGTTATTTGGGATACAGGAGAAAGTTATGGTTTTATTGATATAAAACTTGAGTTATATCCATACAAGTTAGAGTCTATAAATAGTACTACATATAATTTTATAGATTTTTCATTTGCTGTTAACCCTATAACAAACCAATTATTTGATTCTTCATTTTTATCACAATACTTAAAGGTTCTGTTTTTTAATGGGAACTATATAGATGAAAATAATAAGACCTTATCGTTAACACTACATGGTGAAATGAAACCTCTGGTTTTAGGAAACTTTTTTGGAATGGAGATTAATAAAGAAACAGGATTCACATCCTATGACTCAATATTTAAGCAGAGGGCAGAAGATGGAATATTTGAAAGTTCTTCTTTGATAATGGAGATAATACCTGTTAGTAATACCAATGGAAATATTTTATATGCAAAACACAATGGTTTAATTTCTACTGTTTTTAGTGAATCTGGATTATTGTATCATGAATTTGGTAGTGAAACCCAAGAACTTAAACGGGTTTTAATTGGTACTTATAATCTTGGGCTACCTGTAAATTTAATTATCAGTTTTGTAAAAGATTCTACTGGTTTTACAATGCATTATTATTTAAACGGGCAACATGTAAATATGTCTGATTGGGATTTTGCCAATGGTTTAACAGAGGGTGGTGTTCCTATAACAAGTTACATAACCCTTGGAGGAAGTAAAGATATTCCGGGATTTAACTCTGTTCTGGATCTCTTTATGGTTTATTACCAAGATTCTAACGGTGATAATAATATCTTTAACATTGGTTCATTAAACAGTGCAGAATATATCTTGTTTGAAGATTTTACTTCAATTTTAGTTCCAGAAAACTTAATAGGAGTAGGACTCTCAAATGGAGAAACCCTAGAAGTTGAAGTGGATTCCGTTTTAAGTTACCCATTAGCATTTGACAATATTGAAAATTTTCTCCTAGAAATTAAGGGTGGGGATAATATTGTTGTTAAACTATATAATCAAGACAATTATATAGAAATACCTAAAAATGAAGAAACCATAATAATTGATTCTCTTAAATATAAGGGTTTTATTGGGTTTGACATTCTATGTAAAGAGAAAACTTTTATTGATTATATAAAATTAAAAAAAGTGGAACCTCTAATTGAGAATAAATAGAATACTAATCTTTTGTTTAATTTTTATTTCTGTCTCGTGTAAAACAAATAAAAGACCATTGTGGATTGATAATCCTCCTCCTAACGATGAGTTGAATATTTATATTGTTGCATTTGGCTCTGAAAATAGGGTGTTAGAGTTAGCTGTTGATGCTCTTTTTAAAATGCTTGAACTTCAAGAAAATAGTTATTTAAAGAGGATATTGCTAAACGAGTTAGAGTTATCCTATAAAAAATCTGTTAAGACAGATGCTTCGGTCATTGATAGTTGGATTTCCGATGATAAGACAACATATATTCTAACCAGATTCTCCAGGAAAAGGTTTGATTCTATGTTTACTTTATATAAAACACAAATTGATGAGATTGAATCGTATATAAATGTTTTTGAAGAGAGTGGTGATCTCTACTATTTAAATGGTGAATATTATGCCGCTTACTTAAATTACATTGAATCAATAGATGAGATGATAGGACTAAACGATGAATTTTATACCATGCCTATTATACGATTATTGGGAAAACTGACTTCAATACTTCAGGGATTTGAATTTTATAATATTGAAACATTTTCCCTCTTGAAAACCGGAGAAAAAACTCTACCTAACAGATTATTTTTTAATGTAAAAAGTGGGTATAATGGTTTTATCTATACAGTTGCCTTTCAAGAAGATAGTGAACTTAGAAGTAGAGTTGCCCATATTCCTATTAGCAATAATCAATTTGAATTTATTCCTGCTATTCCAAGAATATCTTTAGAATATAATATAGGTGGTAATTTGGATTTTCCAATAATCTCCTCCAAGTTAGTAACATGGGAGAGCCAGAAGAATTTAAGTTTATATATAAATGATTTAAGGGATACAATTAGTTCTACAATAAAAAAATCCAGTATAAACTTTAACTATTCCGCTAATTATGCAATAGGTCTTGAACCTAAGTTAGTAGCTTTGGAAAATGAATATTTAAAAGAGGGATTATTTAAAGCGTTTAATTTAAATAATATTGAGGTTGTAGAGTTACCTGTTCCTGATAAGAATACTAATCCGTTACTCTATTACAGAGGGTTAAGAAAAGATTCTAATGAATTTTCTCGATACATAATAATTGAAGATGATCTACAAATAGCTAATGGTAATATTCTATTTAAGTACTCTATTTTAGATTTGCAAAGTGAGATTAAAATATATAGTAATCTATTTTCTACTACATATAACATTGATGAAGAAGAGCTAAATAGTAAACTATTAGAAGTAGGGGAAGCTATTGGGAACGAATTATACTCCCTTAAATTTTAATATTCTCTTATTTCCAATCTTTAAAGAGTTTTTGTTTTAATATATTCTTCTCTTATGAAAAATTTTAATTACGATACCGATGATCTTATTGTTGCATTGGCAACTCCATGGGCTGAGAGTGCATTAGCAATTATTAGAACCAGTGGGAAGAATTCAATTGAGATGACATCTGGTATTTTTTCAAATAGAGAAATGCTGATAGAAGCAAAACATAATACCATGAATTATGGTTTTATAATAGATCCTGAAACAGAAGAAAAAATTGACGAGGTTTTGATTTCTGTATTTAGGGCTCCTAATGGTTATACTGGACAGGACAGCACCGAGGTCTATTGTCATGGAAGCCTTCCGGGGATTAGAAAAATTATAGAGGCTTTTAAAAAAGTGGGTTTTAGGGATGCATCCCCTGGAGAATTTACATTTAGAGCATTTACCAGTGGAAAAATGGACCTAACTAGAGCCGAAGCTGTACAGGATATAGTAAGTGCAAAGTCTAGAGAGGCTCAATCTTTAGCTCTTAATAGACTTTCCGGAGGGATTGAAAGCCGAATTAACGAGGTAAAGAAATATGTTTTAAATACTGTTTCTGCCATTGAAATTCAGCTGGATTATCCAGAAGATGAAGGTGGTTTAGCCTATGTTCCAGTAGGTGATATATTAAAAGCAGAGACAATTATAGAGAGATTATTAGCAACATATAAAGCTGGAAAAGTTTATAAAGATGGTGTTAAGGTTGTTCTTGCTGGTAAGACAAATGCTGGGAAATCATCACTATTTAATCTGTTTTTACAGGAGGATAGGTCTATAGTCTCGGAAATCCATGGAACAACAAGGGACTATTTAGAATCATGGATCTCAATTGGTGGAATCCCTGTCAAATTATACGATACAGCTGGAATTAGGGTTTCTGCAGATCTTATAGAGATGGAAGGAATTAAGAGAACCCAGAATATTGTTGAGAATGCAGATGTTGTTTTATATATGGTCGATGGTACAAAGGGTCTGCAGGAGGATGAAGTAGAGTCTTTTGAAAAATATAGAAATAAGAATAACTTTATAGCTCTTTGGAGTAAAACAGATATTAAGGGTGTTATTCCTCCAGAAGGATTTTTAGGTATTAGTAGCCAAGATCAAAATGGATTTGCAGCCCTGGAAGACAAGATAAAAGATATAATTTTTAACGGTGCCTTTATTAAAGGAGATGAAGCCGTTTTAGATTCTGAGAGACAAAAAAATCTCTTGGAAAAATGCCTGGAAGAGTTAAAACTTTTTAGACAGGGAATGGAAGATGGTGTGCCCCTTGATTTAGTGGCTCAGGATATTAAAGAGGCATTGGATTGTTTAGGTGAAATTACTGGCGAAGTTACAACATCTGACCTTCTTGAAAATATGTTCTCTCAGTTTTGTGTAGGTAAATAAATATGGATTATGATTCAATAGTTGTTGGTGCAGGTCATGCAGGAATTGAGGCTTCTTTAGCTTTAGCAAGAATGGGTTTTAAAACTCTTTTAATAACTCAAAATCTGGATCAGATAGGAAAGCTTTCTTGTAACCCTGCAATTGGTGGTTTAGCTAAAGGTAATATGGTTAGGGAAATTGATGCTTTAGGTGGAGAAATGGCTAAACTTATAGATGCATCAATGATTCAGTTTAGAATTCTTAACCAAAGTAGAGGTCCTGCTGTTCAAGCTCCAAGAGCTCAAGCAGATAGATTTTTATATCAAAAATTAGCAAAAAAAGCTGTAGAAACTCAGCCTGGACTTTCAGTTTTTCAAGATACTGTTACAGGACTTATATCAAGTAGTGATAATAAAATTTGCCAAGGAGTTATTACCGAAAGAGGTAACAGAATTACTGCAAAAAGTGTAATAATTTCGGCTGGTACATTTATGGAAGGTAAGATCTTTATTGGGAAATATACCGCTTTAAATGGTCGATTGGGTGAACTTTCTGCAATTGGTTTAGGTGCACATTTAAGAGAGAGAGGTTTTACTCTGGGGCGTATGAAAACCGGAACACCTGCCAGAATTAAAAAAACATCTATAGATTTTAGTAAAATGGAAGAGCAGAGTGGCGATGCTACAATGTATCCATTCTCATTTAGCTACGATGAAGTAAAAGATAGACCCTATGTTCCATGTTATATAACATATACAAATGAAGAGACCCATAGAATAATAGATGCAAATATGCATTTATCTCCACTTTATGGAGGTGATATTGTGGGGAAAGGTCCTAGATATTGTCCATCTATTGAGGACAAGGTTAAGAAATTTCCAGATAGAAACCGGCATCAGATATTTATAGAACCAGAGGGATTAGACACCGATGAAATGTATATGAATGGAATATCTTCATCTCTTCCGGAGCATGTTCAAGAGGAGTTTATTAGAACTCTGCCAGGGTTAGAGAATGTTGAAATTATGCGTCCTGGATATGCTGTTGAATATGATTATGTAGAACCAACAACTTTATATCCTACCTTAGAGTCAAAGATTATGAGTGGTTTGTATTTTGCAGGACAGACAAATGGTACTTCGGGATACGAAGAGGCAGGTGTTCAAGGACTTTTAGCTGGAATTAATGCTGGTTTAAAAATGAAAGGTGAAGAACCTCTTATTTTAAATAGAGCTGAATCCTATGCTGGTGTTTTAATTGACGATCTGGTAACTTTAGGAACAGATGAACCTTATAGAATGTTTACATCCAGAGCCGAATACAGGCTTAATTTAAGGCATGATGCTGCTGACATTCGTTTGTTTGAAAAGGGTCAGAGAGCTGGCTTAAGAACAAAAGAGGATGTTGAAAAATTCAAAGAAAAAGTTAAGAACATAGACGCAATAAAAGATCTTTTAAAAGAGGGTCGAGTTAAGAAAAACATTTTGAATGATGTAATAAAAGAGAATGCGTTAGGGAAAACTTTTTATGATCTTGTGAAGGACCCCGATGTTACAATACATAACATAAAGTCAGTACTTCCAGAGTTAGCTGGATATTCTGACCCTCTATTAGACCATGTTGAGCTTGATATTAAGTATGAAGGTTATATTGTTAAGCAGAATCAACAGGTTAATAGATTTATGAAAATGGAAAGTGTAAGAATCCCATTGGATTTTAATTACGATGCTATTGAGGGAATTTCTAATGAATCCCGGGAGAAGTTAAAAAAAATACAACCACTAAGTGTTGGACAAGCGTCCAGAATTTCGGGAGTAAGAACCTCGGATATTGCTGTATTGCTGTTAATGCTTGGTAAAGGCGGTAAAAAATAGTGTCTATTTTACTTGATGGATTATTAGAGCTAAAATTGGACTATACCCCTGCACAGTTAAATTTGATTGAGGAGTATATTGAAGAAGTTATGCTTTTTAATCCAAAGTATGGACTTGTAAATGCTACAGGGGATACTTTTATCATTAAGCATATATTAGACTCCCTCTCCGGAGTTAATCATATTAAAAGCTTTAAGCCACAAACAATTGCAGACGTTGGTTCTGGGGGTGGCTTCCCAGGTATTCTTTTGGGAATAATGTTCCCAGATGTTGAGTTTGATTTAATTGAAAGATCTGGGAAACGATGCAATTTTTTAAGAAATGCAATTGTTTCACTGGGTATTAAAAATGTTAAAGTAAGGGAATTGGCAGTTGAAGATATTAAAGAAAAATTCGATTTAGTAACTTTTAGAGCCTTTACACCAATGGAAAAACCTATAACTGAGTGTCTTCTGTCTATTTTAAGCGAAAAAGGGTATATCTTTGCATATAAAGGTAAAGAAATTACCATAAGAGAAGAGTTAGAAGAGATAAAACAATTAATCTCTTTTTCAAATATAATAAATGTTAAAGTTCCATTTCTGGATGATGAAAGGAACTTTCTGGTTCTAAAATAATTAACTCTTACATATCTACTTTATTTAGGTATGTAAGAAGTTTGTTTTTATCTACAAGGTCTATAAGTCTAGCCTCTACAAAACTTTGAGCACCTTCTGAGTAACTTCCTATGGTAAAGCAAAACCCACGACCCGCCCTTGTGTCTTTAAGTCTTGCATAGAGTTCTCTTATTATCAGCTCCCCTACATCACCTTCGGTTCTCATAAATTTAAAAAGAATTATATCTTCCCATTTCTTATTTTTAACTTCCGCTACAATTTCAATAAATTCAGAACTACCCTGAACGATATCTGTAATTTTAATAGATGATTTGGAAAAAATTACTTGTACTATATTTTTACAAAGGTTTACAAATTCAGGGGTTTGTGAATTTAGGTATATCCCCAGGTTTTTATTTGTTGATAACTCTTTGAATCTATTTAAAAGATTTGGAACATCTTTATAGTTTGGAGAAAGAGTATTTACTTTTTTTAGATTATTTATAGACTCTTCATGCTGGCCAGTTTTTGCAAAAACTAGTGCTAGCCTATAATGCATCTCAATTTTAATATCTGTAGCTATGCTTTTATGACGTAAGCCCACTTCGAAATCTACAATAGCATCGTCGTAGTTTCTTTGGGATGTATTTATTGTCCCTGCAAAAAGTGCTGCATTTGGTCCCCATACAGGATCCTGCCTAAGACCGGAGAAAAGCTTTAAAGCCCTATCTGTCTGGTTTGCTTTTTGGCAACATTTAGCAAAGTTAAATATAGTCTCTTTATCGTTGTAATCTGCTTCCACAGCTTTAGCAAGGTGAGGGTAGGCTAATTTATAATCTTTTAATTTAAAAAAACTTAGACCTAAATACTTTCTTGTATCAATATCTCCAGGTTTTTCTTCAACACATTTTTTTAAAAGTCCTGCAGATTTATCATATTTTTTTAATTTATATTCTATTTTCCCAAGAGTTGAATTCAGAGTGTAATTTTCTTTGTCTAAACTCCAGGAGAAAAGAAGAGACTTGTATGCCGTTTCAATTGAATTTAAATTATATGCACACATTCCATATCTGAAATTTATTAAACCCTGATCTAATGTTGTATGAGTTGCACAAAGATCCAATAAAATCCTATATGTTTGTAATGCTTTCTCAAAGTTATTTTCATTATAATATATATCTGCTAAAATCAGTAATGCTGAAGGATCTCTAGGATTATGAGCTAGTTTACGTGTTGCTTCCTTTAAAAGAGTTTTTTTATCTTTTTTAGGCTCTACTTTAATCCCTGTTTTATTTTTAAAATATACAATGATTAAAGCTGTTGCAGCAATAACCACCATAAGAATAATTATGGCTATAAAATTTGCATTCATATGATATTATGATATCAGTGATCTTTAAATGTCAAGAAAGTTAAAGAAATAGGGTATGAAAGGTACAAATGTTGAGAAATAAATTTAAACTTAAGGAATTTTATAGAAGTTTTTTAATATTGTTTACACTTCTTCTTTTGAATTCATGTACAATAAATCGAGTTTTTGAAATTAAGAAAGATGATTTTTTATCCAGAATGTCACAAAAGGATTACTCATTTCTCTCTGAAGTAGATTATTTAAAAAATAGTATAAAAGAGATAAACAGATTGGGTGATGGTGCATCATACTACATGTCTTTTGTTTATAAAAATAATAACATGTTGTTGTTTAGCAATAAACTTCTATATCAGGAAATCCAAAATAAGCACCCTTATTATGGTCCAAAAGCTGCTTACGAATTATTGGATCAACTAATAGATGAGCGGGATTATATAAAAGCTGAAGCCCATGCATTAGACTTTTTAGATAATTATAAAGGTGTATATCCAGATATAACCAAGCAGTTAATAGAGTCTATGTACTGGCAGAAGAAAGATGAGCTTGTAATTCCATACATTGAAAATTTAGATAGATCTCTTTTTTCCGACTATGCAAATTATGAGTTGGATATGTTAAAAACTGTTTCGAGTGCACGTTTGTCTACTCCTGGTTGGGAAAAAGATTATATTAGTTTGTTTTTAAATCAGCCGTTATCACCTCTCTTAGATAGAGCATATTCATTTATTGATGTATATCCTGAGTATGCCCAGGGTTTTACTAAAAACCAAAAAAACTTTTTCCTTGCAATGGCCTTGGGTAGTCGTGGTGATTATTCAAATGCTCAAAGAATTTTAAAGCCTTTACTGTTGTCTGAATCATGGATTTTAGGTTCTTCTCAATCAATAAAAAATTGTTCAAATATTATAAAATCATCAAGATATATTAATCAGAACCTGGATGCTTTTCATACTGCTTTAAATCGAGTTGACTCTGCTTTTTATAATGAAGCACTTGTTGCGTATGCTTCCCTCTATTTTAATATTGAAAGCTTTACTTCAACAGTCAATATTTTAGAAGATGAGTTAGATAAAATACCTTTTGGAAAAGTCAAAGATGATGCCATTTGGTTATATCTATTAAGTCTATCACATGTTGGTTTAGATAGAATTGTAACTAAGCTCGACTTCTATCTTGATAATCTTTCTGGTGAATCCTATTCCTCTGATATTATAGATCATGTCATCACAGGGTTGGTTCAGAATCAGGAATGGGAAATAATAAAGTCAATTGAACCTATAGTTAATAAGTATGGAAAGATTGAGGATAAATCAAGAATTTCATGGATTATTTCCAGGCTTTATTATCATGAATTTCTTTTTACTAAGAATAGGGACAGTCAAATTGTTTCTATTTTGGATTCCATAGTTACTTCTGATAATAGTTCATATTATTCCTATTTAGCTAACGCACTCTTAAATAGGGAGTCTAATATTATATTAACAGAACCTAAAAAAGTTGAAGAATTAACTGCTGACGATAAATGGATTGATGGATTTGTTAAATATGGTTTGGTGGATGAAGCTGTTTTGTACTCTAAACAGATAAAGGACTTGAACTATTCAGTCTCTGTAAATGTAGGTATTCAGTTGAACAAAGAAGATAAACATTTAGATTCTTTGAGGTTTTTATCTAGAAATAATGTTGAATTAAATAGTGAAACGTATAAATTATACTATCCACTACCTTATAAAGAGGAGATACTTACAGTCTCCGGTAAATACAACTTCCCTGCACCTCTCTTTGCGGGTCTAATGAGAACAGAGAGTGGATTTGATATGCATGTTGTTTCTTCTGCAGGTGCAGTAGGAATAACACAGTTAATGCCTGAAACCGCAATTGAGCAAGCTAATGATATTGGTATTAAAAATCCGAACCTAAACGATCCAGATACTAATATTCTCCTAGGAGGAACATATATTAATTGGCTGATAGAGAGATTTGATACTCTTCCAATCTCTTTTATGGCTTATAATGCTGGTCCTGGCAATGTTTGGAGATGGCAGCGAGGTTGGGGTGACATTCCAGATGAGCTCTTTATAGAGGCTTCTCCTTATCAGGAGACCAGGGATTATGTTCCAAAAATTTTAAGAGCTGCTATATATTACGGGCATGAAGAATTTAATACATCACCGTATGAAGTAGTTAAAAGTCTATTTAATGATATTTAGTATTAGGGGTTAATATGAGTTTTTTACAAGGTTTTATTTTAAGTGTTATACAGGGAATTGCGGAATTTTTACCAATATCAAGTTCAGGACATCTGCTTGTTGTTAGAAATTTTATGAATCTTGAGGATGCTCCTGTAATCTTTGATATTCTTTTACATTTTGCTACATTAGTTGTAATTGTTGTTGTTTTTAGAAAAAGAATATGGTCTTTAATTAAAGTTTTATTCGAGTTGAAGAATTTAAAAACAGACAATGATGTAAAACAACGATTTAATGTGGTTCTTTTTATATTATTATCGACTTTTATAACAGCTGTTATGGGTGTGTTTATAGATGGGTTAGAAATTAGTAATCCTAAAATTGTATATTCATTATTTATCTTTACTGGTTCGTTTTTATTTGTAGGAAAATATTTAAAAGGATCAGTCGATTTTACAAAAATGGGAATTAAAAACTCTGTCCTTATTGGAATTTCCCAGGGTATTGGGGTTCTCCCTGGTGTTTCCAGATCTGGGATTACAATTACTACAGGTGTATTTTCGGGATTATCAAGAGAGGCTGCTTCTGAGTACTCTTTTATTATTTCAATTCCAGCTATAGTTGGAGCAGTTGTATTAAAAATTGGTGAAGCAGAAGCTCTACTTGATGTTGTTTCACTTCCTGTTGTTATCTTTTCTTTAATTGTTACAATGTTTGTAGGCTACTTCTCATTAAAACTTTTATTAAAGCTGCTAAATTCAGGAAAGTTCCATTATTTTAGTTTTTATCTAATTCCACTTGGAATTTTAGGTTTAATTTGGGGTAAATAAAGATTTTATTCTTCCGATATTTAGATGAAGGAGAATTGAATTGTTAAAAAAACATGATATGACTGTAGCTATATCACTTATGGTTACAGGTTCTATACAACTTATACTATTATTATCGATAATGCTTGGATTTAAAGGGGATTTAATAAGTCGCTATTTATATTCTGCATTTCATATAGGCTCTATATATCTTCCTATTCTTCAGTACTTGGGAGCCTATTTAATTGTAAAGAAACCTTTTAAGCTTAAATTATTTTATTACTCAATCTCTTCTGTTATTATATTTTTCCCTGTAGCTACTCTCTTAAAGCTCTTATTTTCAGATTCTGATGATGCAGTAATTAAATTTTTACATAGTGCATTTGATACCCCTGATAGGAAATGGGGGTCTGCATTTATTCTTCTTTGCTTTATCTTGATTCTATCTCTATCTGCAAGAATTATTGTAAATTACTTTTTGAAAGGGAATGATACAGAAAATGAGGAGAAGGTTAAATCCGAAATTAAATTTAATCCTGTAAGTCTTGAGGTTGACGAAGAAGATTCAGAAGACGAAGTAGATTCTGAGGATGAAGTAGAAGATACAGAGGACGAAGAAGAAACAGAGGATGAAGAAGATTCTGAATACGAAGAAGATTCAGAGTACGAAGAGTCTGAAGATGAGGATTTAGGTTATAAAATTGATCAAATCAAGAGAGAGATTAATGAATACTATATTTCAGAGCAACATGAAAAAGATTTAAATATACCATTTGAAGAACCAGAATTTCCGGAAGTTACAGAGGAAGTTGATATAGATGAATATGATAAAACCAATGCATTATTATCCCAATCAATTTATGGCGATCTTTCAAATGAAGAGAGTGATTATTTAAATAGTTTTGACGAAATTGAGACCTTTACTCCATCTGATATTTCCACAGATGAACTTTTTGAAGAAGACCCGGCAATAGCATTTTTAGCTAGTGAAGATGATTATGATTTTGAACATAGCGAATTACTTGATGAACTTGAAGACGACGATGAAGAAGATGAGATTGAAGAGGTGTATGTTGCTCCCAAGCCAAGGGTTTTAATGCCGGAAGTGGTTACAGAAACCTACGAAGATTTAAATCATAACCCAGAGTATACCGTACCTATAGGTGGTATTTTAGGTGTTCGAGAGGATCTTTCTTACGAAGAAATTGATGATGCGACTAAAAGATCGGCATCAATTTTAGAACAGACATTAGAGGAATTTAATATAAAAGGAAAAGTTACCGGAATTAAAAAAGGGCCTGTAATTACAATGTTTGAACTTCTTCCTGCTCCAGGAGTAAAACTTTCAAAAATTGTAAATCTTTCAGATAATATTGCTTTAGGATTAGCAGCATCCAGTGTAAGGATTGTTGCCCCTATACCTGGGAAGCATGCTGTAGGGATAGAAGTTCCAAATAAAAAAAGATCGGTTGTTACATTTTCCGAGTTAATAGATGCTGAAGATGAGTCATATGATAATAGTGCTGTTCCAATAGTTTTAGGAAAGAGTATTAATGGTGATAAAAAAATTATTGATTTGGCTCGAACACCTCATCTATTAATTGCCGGGGCAACAGGAGCTGGTAAATCGGTTTGTGTTAACTCCCTAATCTGTTCTATTTTATGTAAAAGATCACATAACGATGTTAAATTAATAATGGTAGACCCTAAAATTGTTGAGTTAAAACTTTATAACGGTATTCCACATCTATTAACACCTGTTATTACAGATCCTAAGCGGGCTTTTCAGGCAATTCAGTGGTGTCTTTATGAAATGGAAAGAAGATATGCCCTGCTTGATACTATGGGTGTTCGTGATATTAGTTCCTTTAATCGAAGAATTAAGGAACAAAAGATTGCAACTACAAAATTACCTTATCTGGTACTTATTGTAGATGAGTTTGCCGACTTAATGGCTACTTCCGGGAAGGAATTAGAAGGTATACTTGCAAGACTTGCAGCTATGAGCCGTGCAGTAGGGATACATTTGGTTTTAGCGACACAAAGACCTTCTATTGATGTTATTACAGGATTAATTAAAGCAAACTTTCCATCAAGAATTGCATTTATGGTTTCCAGTAAAACTGACTCAAGAATTATTTTGGATGGAATGGGTGCAGAAAAGTTATTAGGCCGGGGAGATATGTTATTTACATCATCTTGGGACCCTTTTCCTGTAAGAATTCAGGGGTCTTTTTTATCTGATGAAGAAGTTGAAAGTATTGTGGATTATGTTAAAGAGTTAGGTGAACCAGAATATATAGATGATGAAATATTTTTAGACGATGATGACGATGATTCCGTTGAAGATGATAGTACGTATTACGGTGATGACCCACTATTTAACAGAGCATTGGAAATTGTTTTAAATGCAGGTAAAGCATCAGCATCTTTTTTACAACGAAGGTTAAAAATAGGGTATAATAGAGCTGCAAGACTTGTGGAGGAGATGGAAGAGCGGGGTATTATTGGTCCACAAAATGGTAGTAAGCCCAGAGATATTCTAAGGGTTCCCGATAGCCATAGAGAGGTTAGTGAATTTGTATAGTAATTATCCATATTTTGATAAACCTGTAAAAATTGTAGCCCATAGAGGAGATTCAAAATTCTTTCCTGAAAACTCCATGATAGCTTTTGAAAGTGCTGTGGAGCTTGGAGTCGATGTAATTGAAACAGATGTTCACATAAGTTCCGATGGTGTTATATTTGTGTGGCACGACGATGATACTTTTCAACTGGATGGAAGTAAGGTTCCGGTTTCTAATAGAAGCTGGGATGAACTTAAGCAGTTAGACCTAGGTTTTTTATACATTGATAAAGAGGGAAAGAGACCATTTTCCAGTAAGGGGATATCTTTAACAACTTTTAAAGATGTCTTAAGAGCATTTCCTAACACAAGATTCAATGTTGATTTAAAAGATAAAAAAGCGGAACTTGTTACTGGGTTTTTTTCACTTCTTGAAGAGGAAAATGCTTTTAACAGGGTTGTTGTAGCTTCATTTCATGAAGAAAATTTAAAACTTATAAGAACAATGTCCGATAAGGTTGCAACTTCTTACGGAAAAGGCGAAGTTTTATTAAGAGTTCTTTTAGATAAAGTTAAGCTATTTAGATTATGTTCAAATTTTTTACCAAGGCATCCAGTAATGCAAGTTCCTGTCGCCTCGGGATTGATTAGAGTCGTTACAAAGAGATTTATAAAAATACTACATAAACGTGGTATAAAAATACAAGTTTGGACTATAAACGATGAATTCCAAATGAGAAATCTGTTAAAAATGGGTGTTGATGGAATTATGACAGATGATCCAAGGCTTTTAATATCAACTTTAAAGAGAAAAGTTTAATAACTCTTTTCTATGGTTTAAATGATTTGGATCTAACCTGTTAACAATATCCCAAAACGCTTTAGAGTGATTCATTTCTATTAAATGGGCAACTTCGTGAATTACTAAATAGTGGAGTAATCTGCTATTAGTTAACACAATCTTCCAATTAAAATTTAGATTTTTAAGACCACTACAACTTCCCCATCTGCTTTTCTGAGATTTGATATAAATTTTATTGTAATTAATATTTAAAATATCAGTGTAGTAGTTTACAAGTTCTGTGATCTCTTTCTTTGCCTCTTTTTTATACCAACTAATGACAATTGGGTTTATATCTGTGATTAAAGGTATGTAGATTTTGTTCGAATCAGTAAATATTTTATTTATTGAATTTCCTTTATGTATTTTATATGTATTATCCAGGAATCTAAGTTCCTCTTTTGTGTTAAAATTAAATTTTTCTTCTGTTGTTTTTACTTTTTCAATACTTCTTTCAATCCAGTTTTTATTTTGTAGCACAAAGTCTTCAATCGCTTTTTTAGTTACAAAATGAGGGCTTTTTACAAGTATATCTCCATTATTTGTTATGGATAATCTTAAAGTTTTTCTTTTGCTTCGTTCAATTTTTAACACAGTGTGATTTTATATTTTTATGGATTTTATAGCAATAAAACTCTAAGCTTGATATTAGTAAAAAAGCTGAAGTATAATTGTAATTCAAAGCGGAAGAATGATACATTTACCGATAGTTAAAATAACATGAATTCTTGGCATGTTAAATTCGCTCTAATTTTAAATGTGTCTATTTAGGTAAACAGTGAAACATTAAGAGGAAAATATGAAGCAAAATATATTACTTTTTAAAAACAACCGACCAGAAACATCTTTAGTTTGGGGATATTTGAGTTATGCTTTAATCGGCGTTATTCTTTTATCACTTCCTTGGTTCAGAAATGTTGGAATAACATTTATTGACAACTTGTTTATTACAATTTCTGCAATTTCTACAACAGGTCTGGCCTCAGTTAGCGTACCTGACAGCTATTCCATTATCGGGCAGGTTGTTATTTTATTATTGATTCAGCTTGGTGGTATTGGTTATATGACTTTTGGATCGTTTGTCGTTTTATCTACAAGTCAGTCATTATCCGACAGCCGATTAAATGTTCATCGAACAGCTTTTAGTCTTCCAAAAGATTTTAGTATCAAAAAGTTTGTAAAGAGTGTAGTTATATATACAGCAATAGTTGAAATTATAGGAGCCATTTTTCTTACATTTGTATTCTGGAATGACGATCGGGCAAACCCGGTTTGGAGTGGTATTTTTCACAGCATTTCTTCCTTTTGTACCGCTGGATTCAGCCTTTATAATAACAGTTTTGAAAGTTATGCCAATAATTTTCAGCTAAATATAATCGTATCAATTCTCAGTTTTTTAGGTGCAATTGGATATATTGTCATGATTGATGTTTGGCTTTTATTAAAAGGGAAGAAAAATTCTATAACTTTTACCAGTAAAATTATTCTTGGAACTACTTTTATCTTGTTTTTTGTAGGAGCGTTTTTGTTACTTCTGGAAAATTATTTAAAGTCAAAAACTGTTTCCAACGAATTCATACACTTTTGTTTTCAATCTATGACTGCATTGACAACTGTTGGCTTTAATACTGTTCCAATTGGAGAATTGCGATCTTTCTCGTTGTTTGTACTGTTGATTTTAATGATTATTGGTGCTTCTCCATCAGGAACAGGTGGAGGAATAAAGTCTACGACCGTAAGTAGCATTATTGGAATTATTAAAAGCGTATTTTCTAACCATAAAGAATACATTAATTATCATAATCCAATAACTAAACAAAATGCCATTGAAGAAGAAAAGATATCAGCATTGAGTCGTTTTGTTCATATTTTCTCAAGAAAACATGTTATGGAAACAGATCAGACGATTCCTGCTGCTATAGCAGAAGATGACTCCCAAAAATTAAACAATGAATTGAACAAGATTCTTGGCGATATTTTTAAAATAAAGCTATTAGGCAGAACAATCCCTTTTGACCGGATAATACATGCAATTGCAACTTTTGCCTTTTATTTCATAATCCTGTTCCTTGGGGTATTGTTCTTGTTGTTGAGCGAACAATTTAGCTTTGAACAGATATTTTTTGAGGCTGCTTCAGGTCTGGGTACAGTAGGATTGAGTACCGGTATAACTGGTCAATTAACAGTTACCGGCAAAATAATTATTATATTACTAATGTTTATTGGTCGTTTAGGTCCGATTACATTTGGAGTTTTTTTGTTTAGTAGGGAATTAAAAAGAAAACCGATAGAAGAACATGAAGAATTGGTTATATAACACTCCGCCATCCATGGCTCTGGGGCTTTCCCGTGGCATGTGCAGGCTTTATATCCCTTCCCCTTCGCTTCAACCTGTGGCATCTTTCAATTTTCCTGTTTCTGGCAAAGCAAGAAAGTAGTCAACACCTTCCCTTTGCTCATGTTGTAAAACAAGTTAAAACGACAGACTATTTATTTGCGGTTCGAGAAAAAACCTTAAGAAAGCTGCAAAAATAATTAATAAAGAGGAATAAAAAAGAGACCCAAAGGTCTCTTCTACTAACCTATTAACTTCTTTTTTGAAATACCTATAAGTGGTTCAAGTACTACTAAAATATATATAACACCGTAAAAAATAGATATAGATAGCACTCCTAAATACCTGGGAAGTGCTGAGGCATCAGACAATCCTTCTAGCATTCCTATTCCGCCAATAAAAGTTGCAACAAATATTGCTGATACTACAAGTTTCTTTTGAATAGTAAAGAAATTTATAGCCTGTTCCAATTTTTTCCTGTCTCCTGTTCCCTGAGTTGTAAAAATCTCTTTTATTATTTCATTCTGCTCCCTAAATGGATAGATGAAGGAAGCTATAAAGTATGGTAGTAGAGGAACAAAAATTAATGATGGAATATCTAGGTAGAGTAAAAGTGAATTACCACCAATGATAACTCCCCATAGAATAATAATCATAGTAATGATTATTTGAATAACAAATCTTTTTTTAGTCATTTAAATCTCCTTTTTCCGAATAATAAAGATCAATCTGCTGGAAAACCCGGGTAATATCCTTTTTAATTGTCTCTCTATTATTTGGGGATATTGTCAAATTCCTAATTCTTGAGTTGTAGGAACCTGGCATATATACAATAACCATTGAAAAAATTGCTATTGATGCTAGCAATATATTCTCCCATGGTCTAATTGTTTTTTTTGTAATAATAGTTGGCAATGGAGGTGCTTTAATTTTAGAAACTTCCAAATCATAATAGTTTTTAATAGTTGTTTGCATGTTTATGCTCCTTCTCCAGACTATCTTTAATTATTTTTTTGCAACATGACATTCTGAATTTCAATGTTCCAACTGGAATTTCGGTAATCTCACTTATTTCTCTGTAATTTTTACCTTCATAGAAGTATAGAAATATTAATTCTCTTTGATGTGGACTTAAAATTTCTATGCATTCTCTTATACTTTCTAAATTATACTGTTTAAAAAAAAGATCCTCTGGTGTTTCGCTGTTAGTAATAATTTCATCATCATATTCAGCTTCTATTGGCTTTATTTTTCTAATTTCATCTATTTGTGTATTTCTGGCTATTCTATATATCCAGGTAGAAAGTGCAAATTCAGGGTTGTAGGAATCAATTTGGGCTATAACTTTTACAAGAATATCACTAACTCTATCTTCCAGGTCTACAGAGCCGGGTAAAATCTGTTTTAAATAGACTTGTAATTTTGGGTGATACTCAATCCATATATTTTCCATTAATTTTGCTTTATCTTTCATACACCTATATTATTCGTAAAAGATTTGAAATGGTTGGAAATATTTTAATTATTTTCTAAAAAAAAGAGATTGCTTAATGCAATCTCCGATCTCTGAAAAACTTTCTAACTTTTTACTAATTAACTTTTAAATCTATTTTTTAAATATGATTTATATTAACCCTTAAAAGTTGTATTGGATATGAGATATTTCACTCAATTTATATAGGGAAATTTCCCTATTGATTCTGGGTTATATCGAATCTATAACCTCTACCCCTTACTGTTATTATGTGCTTAGGAATTTCCGATTCACCAAGTTTATGTCTGAGTTTAGCTATATGAACATCTATAGTTCTTGATGTTGACTCGTTATCATAACCCCAGACTACATCAAGGATATCGTTTCTATCCATAACTTTCCCGGTATTAATTGCTAAAAACTCTAGTAATCTGTATTCCTGGGCATTTAATTGAATTTCAACACCGTTCTTAAGTAGTATTCCTCTATCTCTGTTTAACTCAAAATTTCCAAATATAATACTATTAGTTTGTGGGTTAATCTTTTTTTCTGTTATTGAATATCTTCTAAGTACCGCTTCCATTCTTGCTAATAAAATTGACATCTCAAATGGTTTGGAAATATAGTCGTCTGCACCCTGTCTTAATCCTATTATTGTATCTAAGTCAGTATTTCGGGCTGTTAACATAATTATAGGAGAGGATATCCCAAAATCCCTTAGGTTTTCACATACTTTAAATCCATCTCTTCCAGGTAACATTACATCTAGTAATATTAAATCGTATATACCTTTTTTGGCCTCGGTTTCCCCTGAGATTCCATCTTCCTTAACTGTTACTTGATAACCTTCGGAGATTAGTCTGTCTTCTAATGTCATATATACACCAGGCTCATCTTCGATAATTAAAACTTTATACATTATAGGCCTCTTTTTCTAAGGTTTTATATGGGAGTGAAAGGGTGAACCTGCAACCTTTTTTTACCTCTCCGTTAATTCTTTCGTATGGGCTTTCAAGTGTTAGTTCACCACCTATTAAACGAGCTTTACTGTGGGCGATAAAAAGTCCTAACCCCGAACCTTTTATCTGATCCTGGTAACTTCTATTAGACCTGTAAAACGGTTTAAATATATGTTTCTTGTCATATTTACTTATACCCATTCCATCGTCTTCAACTATAATTAATAATTTATTTGGTAATTGAATATGTGCTTTAATTCGTATAGGTGTTATTTCTCCTGGAATATATGCGTGTTTTTTACTATTTTCAATTAAATTGTTTAAAATATGGAGCAGTGTATCTTTGTCACTTAAAACCAACTCATTAAAATTGATATTTGATTCAACTTCAGGGTGTATCTCCTTAATCTCTGTAAATATATTATTAATAGCCAAGGGTTTTAATTCAGGGGGCTTTTCTGCCTTTCCTTCTAATCTGGAAAAAAGCAATATTCCTTCTACCATTGAAGATAGTCTTTTTGATTGTTCTTTTATCAATCCTCCATATTGAATTAACCTTTCTGGCTTTAAAATACCTTGTTGTATATTATCTGCAGCAGAGGTTATTACTGTTAATGGTGTTCTTAATTCATGAGTGATTGTTGCTACAAAAATTTTTTCCCTATCTCTAAGCTGTTTAAGGTTTCTTATCTGGTTTAAAATAAACAGATAGGAGATTCCCATTCCTAGTAATAGAAATAATGTTGCTAACCACTGAATTGTTATTTGTGTCTCTTTTGTTTTAATTATAGATTTTCCATTAACCTGTATATCCACAAATAGATTGTGGTCTTCTAATGGGTTGTATCCCCGGGATCTCATTAGAATATTTGGGTCTTCCGGCTCCCGGGGTTTAAAAATATCCATATAGAAGGATACTCCAAAAAGCCAAAGTGTCTCTTTGTTTAAAATCATATTTTTTAAACTTACAAATGGGGAGTATTTATAATCTTTATCGTTTAATATGTAGCTATCTTTTGGTCTTTTAAAATACCATTTAAGTTCATATTCACTTGAGAGTAGCTCTTTATCGCTATTAATTAAATTGGTATAAAACTCATTTAAATCGAATTGAATTATTCCCAGTGCTGGTGTCTCGCTTTTTATTGGGAAGTAAAACTTTACAAGACTATTCTCGTCTGGAAACAGATATCCAAATTTCCTTGCCTGAGCTAGTGAACTCTGGGTAACAGACCACTGTTCTCCATTAAATTCATACAATTTATTTTCTTTTACAAAGCTGATAGTTTTAGAAAAGCCTCCATAAAGGGTTTCCATCTTCTTTTTTATATCGTTGGTAGAAATATATTCATTGAAAAAAAGCTCTTTGTACCCGTAAAATTCATTTTCTAATTCAAATGAAATACTTCTATATATCTTAAAATTAATATTCCTGTAAAGTTCGGTTAAGTCCTTCTCTGTCGATGTTATTAGCCACTTATACTGTATTATGGATATAAAAATTAATGCTATTACTACGGCGGAGGTAACAATACCAGATTGTATATTTCTTTTTAAACCTTCTTTATTCATAGCTTTAATATATAAGCGTTTTAGTACTATTACAAATGGTTTAAAACTTTTTACTCAATGTTTTACATAGTTTACAATTGTTTTACACAGTGTTAACCAAAGGATTTTAAATGAAGGTTATATTAAGATCACGGAGGATAGCATGGTAGAGAGAAAAATTGTTCAAGTAGATGATTCTGCACCGTTAATTTCTAAAAAGAAACAAAAACAGGCTGTAATAGCTTTGGGTGTTGTTTTAGGAATTGTTGCAATAATTGTTATATTTATAGTTATGGGAACTTCCCAGAAGATCCAAAAGATAGGTGATTATCGGGTAACTAAGGTTACTAGTGGTTCATTAACAACTTCAACTGAAGCGAGCGGAACAGTTGTTTTACCCACACAGGTTTCAATAGTTGCAATGGCAGAAGGTTATGCAAATCTATTAAATGTTTCAGTTGGTGATAGTGTAGATAAGTCAACAATATTAGCACAATTAGATGTCCCTGAATTAGAAAAAGATAAAGTGGACATTGAAAATGACCTTGAGACACAGGAAATTTCATTGGAACAAGTAGTTATCTCTAATGAATATGCAATTAAAGAGTTGGAGATAGATATTGCCAGAGTTGAAGATGACATTATAGACGCTACAAAGGATGTTGAAAAAGCTAAAGAACTTATGGCTTTAAAAAGTTCAAGAGAGTCAGATTACGATTTGGCTGTAGATGCTTTAAAGTCTTTGGAAAATCAGAGAGATGATTTAAAACTTACCCTTGAAAAGACAATAAAACAGGGAGAACTTGATGTCAGATCAAAGCAGACACAGATTAAACAGAATAATTTGAATTTAGAAAGAATTAATGAGGATATTGAGGATTCAAAAATTACAAGCCCAATTAGTGGTTCTGTACTTACAATTTTAGACAAACTCTCAGTTCCTGGAAGTTTAATAGAACAGAATTCTGAACTATTTACTGTTGCAGATACCAGTGATGTTTATATCGATTTAGAAGTGTATGAACAGTACCGGACTGCTTTAAAAGTGGGGGATAAGATGGAAGTTGTTATTAGTTCTAATGTAATAGAGGCAGAAATAATTCAGATTGGGTCAGTTGCTTCACTATCTTCGGATTCATTAGCAGCTACAATTGAGGTTAGGGCTAAGCCAATTGGCAATGTTGATTTAACTTTAGGTGCTTCCGCTGTTGCTGAAATACCTTTAGGGACTAAGGAAAATGCGTTACTACTCCCTAGAGGTTCTTATCTAACTTCAGGTAACCAAATGTATTTATATGTTGTAAAAGGAGATACCGCTGTAAAAACCAAGGTTACATACGGGACAATAAGTGGTAACGAAGTTGAAATTTTAAGTGGGGTTGAAGAGGGTGATCAAGTAATAATAAGTAGTTACCAAGGGTTTATAGATCAAGATGAAATTAAATTAGTTGAATAAGGGGAAAATAGAGATGATTACGTTAAAAAATATAAATAAGTTGTACGATTTAGGAGAGGTTAAAGTTAATGCTTTAAAGGGTATAGATTTAACTATAAATAGAGGAGATTATGTCTCTATCATGGGTCCGTCTGGTTCTGGAAAATCGACTTTAATGCATATAATGGGTATCCTGGATACCCCTACTTCCGGGCAATATCTTTTAGAGGACTACGATATAACATCACTACCGGATAGAGAGCTTGCAAGAATTAGAAATAAACATTTTGGTTTTATTTTCCAAAGTTTTAATCTGTTCCCAGAACTAAGTGCATTAGAGAATGTAATGCTTCCTTTAGGTTATGCCGGTGTTACTTACAGTAAAAGAAAAGATAGGGCGAAAGAGTTACTGGCAGAAGTTGGTCTTGGCCATAGAATGCAACACTTACCAACTATGATGAGTGGTGGAGAGCAACAGAGGGTTGCAGTTGCAAGAGCATTAGCTAACGATCCCGATCTAATTATTGCGGATGAGCCCACAGGAAATCTTCCTTCTGATAAAGGTCATGAAATTATGGATATTTTGGAAAAGCTTAATAACAAGGGTGTAACAGTTGTTATGGTAACTCATAACCCAGAACAAGGAATGAGAGCAAAACGAACTATAAATATAAAAGATGGGTTATTGCATAGTGATGAGTTAAATAGTAAAGGAGGTGTATAGTGTCTAACGAAACGAGCTTAATTATGAAAAGACGATTTATGGGTAGAATCCTGGAATCGGGTCTTTTAATAATTGCTGTAGCTTTAGGGGTTGGAGCTGCTGCTTCTGGGCTTTCTTTAATGTTTCATACTAAAGAATATAGCCAAAATTTACTAAACTCAGCAGAGTATAAAGAGATTGTTGTAACAACAAGAGCAAATGTTGAAGATATGACCTATCCCGTAGTGGAGAAAACACCAAATACAACAACTCTGACAACTGCAGATTTAAAAGCAGGGGAGATTATAGATGAAGTTCTCTATTCCTATGTTGTATCATCATCACATATAAGATTAGTAACTGAAGAGAGTACTAATATGGGTTTCCCTAGGGAGGGAGGCGCGAATCCTCCACAAGAAAATGCAAACCCTGAAAATTCTAATGGTTCATCAAGTAATGAGATGCAACCGGGACCTCCGGAGGGAGGTGATAATATGGGGCAGATTTCCGAAATGCTGGAAACATTTGAGGATATTAAAGAGAATCCGGACTATTTAGTTCCCGAAGTTGAGGAGATAGAGGGTGTTGAAGTTACAGCACAGTTTTTTGATGCGTGGGGTATTAATGCACAGGATGGAAGTCTTTTTACGAGTTCGGACTATACCGGTAGTAGTAATATAATTGTTTTAGGTTCTGAAATGGCTAAAACATTAAATACCGGCAATTACAATAGTGTTATAGGGAAAAAAATAGTAGCTTGGGACAAAGTATATAAAGTTGTTGGAGTTTTAGAGGAGACAGGTTCTAAATATGACAACTACTATGTAACACCCAAAAAAGAGGTTTCCAATAGTTTTTTTATGCGAAGATTTGGAGACACTCAGTTAAGATTTTATGTAGATAATGTTAATCAGCTAGATACAACGGCTACACAATTATCAGATTGGTTTACAACCCAGTATGGAGAGGGACAAGTTGAGATCTCTAACCCAAGGGAAGAGGCTTCAAAAGTAGTTAGTAGAAATAATGGTATAAGTTTTTTAATTCTTTTTTTAAGTTTGGCAGGTCTATTTATTGCATCGGTTAATGTTTCTAATATTTTAATGAGTAGATCTTTAAGAATGAAAAAACATGTAGGTATTTTAAAGGCTTTAGGAGCTTCTAAAAAGAATATTTTAATGATTTTTGTAAAAGAAGCGTTACTTATAACCTCTATAGGTTCTGTTCTAGGAACATTCCTTGCACTTCCTCTATCTATAACCATGGAAGAGTCTTTAGGTTTGGGTGATGTTTCCTGGGTTTATATAATTATTGGTGTATTTATGTCTTCTATCCTCACTTTAATTTTCTCGGTTTTACCTGCAAGACAAAGTGTTGATATAGAAGCTGCTGAAGCTATGAGATCGGCTGGATAAGGAAGGATTTATGAAAAAACTAATTACAATGTTATTACGACACTGGGTTAAAACTCCAGTTAAAATATCATTAACAATATTGGCTGTTGCACTAGGTTCTGGAATATTAATACTTTCGTTTAGTGCTAGTGCCATAATAGAGGATGAAATTACATCTTTAATGAATAAAGATGGACTCGTTCTACAGGTTGCAAACGGTGAATGGGGGGATGATGGACAGATTGATCAAGAGAGACCAACCCAGTGGGATACCACAATTAGGGAGAAATTAATTACTGATAGTAGTTCTATTACCTATGCTTCAATGATTTTAAATATGCCAGTACCATATATCACTGTTAATGGAAAGTCCTATCAGGCAAGAAATGCTTTAGGTACAGATAAATCCTATTTAAAGGTTTTTGGACTAGAAATAGTAGCAGGTGTGGAAATGACCGATGAAGACTTCGATTCAGGTCTAAAAAAAGTTTGGTTATCGGAAGAGAGTGCTAACATTTTATTTGGTTCCGCAGAAGCTGCTATAGGGAAACAGGTAACCCCTCCCGCAAGTGGAATGGGGCGAAGGGAATCAGAAGCTACAATCACACACTACAGTGTTGCAGGCGTATATGAAAACCCCACTGAGGTTGCAAGAAGAGCTTATGCAATAGCGGATATTATTTTCCCAATGACAGCAATGATGCCCTCAAATAATAATAGGGGTATGAGTATGCTTAATTTCCTGGCTGGTAACTTAGTTGTAAAAAGTGATTCTACATCTGTAGATAAAGTATCAGCAGAAATTAACCAAGTAGTAGAAAACAATTTTGGTGAAGATATAAAAGTAACTGTTTGGGAGGGTAACTCCAGGGGTGTTTCAACTTATATGGATGAGTTAAGACAGACAGTTTCAATATTTTCAATTTCCGTAAGAATTTTAGGGATAGTTTTACTTTTAACAAGTTCTTTGGGTATTTTTAGTATAATGGTTGTTGAAGCCCTTGGAAGAAGAAGAGAAATTGCAATTGAAAGGGCATTAGGTGCTTCAAGGCTTCAGGTAATTATGGAATTTTGGCAGTGGTCTGTTATGTTAAGTTTAATTGGGGCAGTAATAGGTATACTTTTATCGGTACTGCTTTCATCTACTGTGCTTGGAACAATGTCACCACTTTTAACAGAGTTAACAGGTTCTCTGGATATTAATACTGGCGTAAAACCACTTTCAGTTTTTTCTGGTGTCTCATTAGCACTTCTATGCGGGGGGATACTTGGAGTACTTCCATCATTTAGTGCCGTAAAAGGCGATATTGCAGATATTTTAAGGGAGGCATAAATGAGATTTAAACTACTAACAGTATTTTTTATGGTATCTTCATTGGGATTCTCTCAAGCAACACTTTCTACTTTAAATGAAATAGCAGACTTTGCTATTAATAATAGTCTTGACTCCAGGAGGAGTCAGGTTTCTCTTGACAAAGCAGAGAACGATGTAGTTTCTTATATTAAAGTTGATTCAACTAAGGTTTCTACAACAGGTAATTATAATCAGGATGGGGATATAACCTTTAATACAAGCTTAAATATTCCTATTGTTGAGCAATTATCCATATCTGGAGGTGTAGATGGGGAGTTAAATGGCTCTGTCTCTTTAAATATAGATCCTATTGTACATTCAAACTCTGTTCCTTTGTCAGTTAATAACTATGATACAGCACTTCTTAATAATGTTAAGATTTTAAGCAGTGTAGAGCAAAATGCAGTTAAAGCAGCCCTTGATTGGATGCTTGGTTCTAGAGCTTTGGAATTATTGGACAAGCAGACCCAGAGGTACAAAACTTTATACGAAGATGATAAAAATAGATATAGTAACGGTAGTATCACTTTAGACGAACTACAGGAGTCCTTGATTAATTGGTCCAATGCAAGAAAGAGTCTTCTTGAACAAAAACAGAGTTTTTATACCTTAGAAAGTAATTTATACGCGCAACTAGGTACAACTAAGGAGAGTGTAATTATAGAAAAATTAGATTTGGATGATATGATTGAATCTTTAAACCAGTTGTATCGTTTAGTAGAAAGTGGTAGTGGAGATTACTTGAAAGATATAGATTATCAATCAGCTGTTTTGACTTCGGATAAAGCTAAACTTACATATAATGCAATATGGGTATACGACCCGGATATAACTGGGAGTATAAAACTTGATTTAACAGACCAAGGTGTGAGTATGGATAATTTTGCAGCATCTCTTAATTTTTCATTAAGTCTGGACAATGTTAACTACACAGAAAAGAAACGAGCCCAGGAGGAGTATCTTATATCTGTTAAAGATAGGGAACTAAAACTGGATAAAGCTCGACTTGATTTTGAGCAATGCAAAGATTTAGTTGAAAGTAGTAAAATTGAATCAGAAATTTTCAAATTTGAGTATGCACAGGCAGAGATTCTTTTATCAGAAGCTGTTATACTTTACAACGCTGGAGAGTATTCTGAAATTGAATTATTAGAGAGTAAGTTATTTCTTGAGCAAGCAGAGAATAATTTACTGAATTCCTATAAAAATGAGTATTTAAACTTGTTAGATTATTTAAAATATTTTTAACTTATTTGATCTCTGGTCTTCCTCCAGTCCAGAGATCTTTTTATTTCCGTTTTAAAAATAGAAATAAGATAAATAGCAAAGTTATTGTAATTAACAGAAATAGAGGGATTGCTTCAATTCCATATATTCTTGCCAATACACCTGCAATAGAAGGTACAATTGCAGCACCTAAACCTGCAGCTGAAATCTGCATTCCTATAGTGTTAGCTTCGTGTTCTTTTCCTACTCTGTGTTTTGTATCTGAAACAAGGCCTGGAAAAATAGGCGCAATTGATAGACCTGCTAAACCAATTCCAATAACAGAAAGAATAGGATTAACATTAATTAAAAGCAGTACAACACCGGTAATTGCAGAAATTAGTGATATTGTTATAATTTTTCTTAGAGGTATTTTTTTTGTATACCAACCTGCACTTATTCGGCCAATTGTAAACATTCCCCAGTAACTTCCAGCTATAATACCTGCAATCTTAGGATCAATACCCCTGGACTTTGTTAAAATTGTAAATGTCCAAAGCCCAAGACCTAGTTCAAACCCTGTATATAATAAAAACATTAACATTGATAGCAGGGATGGTATATGAGTAATTGTTGCAACTATTTTTGCACCTGTATGTTCGTGTTCGTTTGCAATAGAATTTTCAGTTTTATTCTCATGCCATAACTTTTGAGTAATAAGAAAAATAATTGCTAATATTAACTGAAGTATAAATACAACTTTATAACCTATCTGCCATTTTCCAAATAAAGCTATGCTGTAAGTCATAATAATAGGGCCGGTTGTTACACCAATTCCAAAACTTGCATGTAACCACTGCATAGCCCGCTCGTTATGATTCTGGGCTATATATGTATTTATTCCGGCATCAATAGCTCCTGCTCCAAATCCTCCCATTATTGCTATAATAAAAAAAAGAGCCCAGTATGGAGTTAATGAGTAAGTTAACATTGTAAGTGAGGTAAGAAAGCAGCTTGCAGCCAATAATTTCCCTATTCCAAGTCTTTTAACAAAAAAACCACTAAAAAAACTTGAAAGCATGTAACCTGTTGTAGAAAATATGAGGATCAAACCAACGGAATCGATATTAACATGAAATGTTTCTCTAATTCCTGGCCATGCAACCCCCAATAATCCATCGGGTAACCCTAGTGAAATAAACGCTATATAAGCAATTACTATAATACTAATATTTTTAAATGGTTTAGTTTTGTCCATGATTCTTTTTATCATTTATTGCCTATTATTACAATTTATATTGTATAAGATTGAATTAATTGACTGCACACTTATCGTGTGCTAAAATTGACACATGAAAACAAGGACAAATGTAAGCATCGATAGAGAACTTCTAGAAACAGCAAAAAGATATAATTTAGTGTTTTCTTCCCTTTTAGAAAAAGCTATTAAGTCTGAAATTAAAAAAATAGAAAAAGATCTTTGGCTAAAAGAGAATAGAGATCGCATAAGAAACTATAATGATAGAGTAAACGATGCAGGTGTTTTTAGCGATGATCTCAGGAGCTTTTAATGGATCAATTTGATGTTCTACTTAACACAAATAAAAATAGTAATAAAGATGTTCCTTTCTTAATAATACTTCAATCGGACCCAATGAATTTATTAGCAACTCGAATAGTTGCTCCAATTCGTGAAACATCAAAATATTTTGATCAGATTCTAACCAAATTACATATCTCCATCACTATAAACAACATTAATTATACAATCTTTATTTCTGAATTAGCGGCTATTCCAACTAATGTAATTGGTGATAAAATTTTAAATGCAAGCTATCTCAGGGAGGAATGTACAAATGCTCTAGACCTTCTTTTTACAGGATTTTGATATTTACTCACATTTTCAATTAAATGTGGGAATAAAAAAAGACCGTATACAGACAATTAAGTAATATAATTTACTGAAGGATAGATTTTTTATGAAAAAAGTTAGTGTTGCCCCGTGTGGTGTAATTTGTGATATCTGTCAGGGGTTCCAAAGGACAAAAAACAGGTGTGTAGGGTGTAATAGTGTTGGATTTAAACCAAATCACTGTTCATCTTGCAGCATTAAAACATGCCCTGAAAAATTAGGTGATGAAACTCTTCTGTGTAGCGATTGTAGTAAATTCCCATGTATTAGAATAAAAAAACTTGATAAGAGATATAGAGAAAAGTATGGTGAGAGCCCTATAGAAAACCTTGAAAATATAAAGAAAATGGGTGCTGATGAGTTTATAAATACCGCTCAGGCAAAGTGGACATGTAGTTGTGGAAATTTATTATGTGTACATAGCAATGTTTGTTTAAAATGTGGTAGTAAAAACCCCTATTCTCCTAAATAATAAAGATGGCTGTTACAATTGTCTATTATAACAGCCTTATTATTATTTCTGAATGTTTTTGTTTAAATTTCTAGTTGAGAGATATCTTTGTAGTAATATGAATAATGATATTAATACTCCTATAAAGATCTTAGTCCACCAAGTACTTAAGTTTCCCTGGAAAGTAATTATTGTCTGAATAAGTCCCAGAATAAGAATACCAATTAGCGTACCTTCAATAAATCCCATACCTCCGGTTAATAAAGTTCCTCCAATTACAACAGCTGCAATAACATCAAGTTCCAAACCTGTCCCGGCTAGAGGGTAACCAGCTAGAGTATAAAGAGAATATACTAAGCCCCCTAAAGCACATAGTGTACTATTTAATGTATAAATTAAAACCTTGGTTTTCCCTACAGGCAGTCCCATTAGAAGTGCTGACTTTTCGTTTCCACCAATAGCATAAACATTCCTACCAAATCTGGTATACCGTAAAAGCAGAACACCTAAAATTACAGTACAAATAAAAATAATTGCAATAAATGGTATTTTTATTCCTTTATTTAAATGTATAGCTATACTAGACAGTTTAAGAAATGTTTCATCCCTAATGGGTACAGAATCTAAGCTTATTACAAATGATAAGCCCCTTGCAAGAAACATCCCTACAAGTGTAACAAGAAATGGAGGTAGTTCAAGGAAATGAATAAGGGAGCCCATTGAGAACCCAAATAATGCACCACTTAGTAAACAGATGATAATTACAACAACAGGATCTAACGAAGTGTTTGCTAAAAGATTTGCACTTAAAACCCCTGTAAAAGCTACAAATGAACCTACAGAAAGATCAATTCCACCAGAAATAATTACAAAGGTCATTCCTACCGCAATAATTCCTACAAAAGCATTATCTATAAATAGATTAATAAAAACTCTCGGTGAGAAAAAACCACGGTACATAAAAGCACCTGCAACATAGATAATAATAAACACTAATAGGGTTGTTAAAAGAGGTATATTTTTTTGATTTAGTTTAAATTTCATTATTTTCTCCCTCGTTTTAACAAATCTTTTAGTTGTGCTCTTAGTTTTTCTGATTGAATTAATGCCACAATAATAATTATAAAAGCTTTAAATACTAACACCACTTGTGGAGGAATTCCTCTGGTTATTATTGTTGTTGATAATGCCTGAATTATTAGTGCTCCTATTATTGAACCGGCTAGGGAAAATCGTCCTCCATTTATTGTTCCTCCAATTATTACAGAGGCAATGGCATCCAGTTCTAGGAATAATCCTGCATTATTTGCATCTGCCGCCTGAATATCGGAGCAAACAATAATACCTGCCAATCCAGCACAAAATCCCGAAAACCCATATGTTAATGTTTTCATCATTTTTACTTTAATACCCATATAGTGGCTTGCTAAAGGATTAGCACCTATGGCTTCTATAAATAGTCCTATAGATGTTTTTCTAGTTAAAAGCCATGTTATAAAAGTAAGTAAAATAACCAGGATAATTGGAAAAGGGATACCAAATAAGAATCCACTTCCAATAAATTGAAAAGACTCATGTTCAAATACAATAATTAATCCATGGGTTATTAATTGAGCAATCCCTCTACCTGCTGTCATTAGTATTAATGTTGCGATTATTGGTTGAACTCCTATAAAGGCAACAAGAAACCCATTCCATAAACCTAAAATTATAGAAATTAATAATGGTATTGATAACACAATAAATAGAGATGTAGTATTCCCATATTCAATAATCCCCTTTATATAATCAGGTCTTATTAACTGGGCTGATAGTGCACCGGAAATTGCCATTATAGCTCCAACCGATAGATCTACTCCTCCAGTTGCATAAACCAGAGTCATTCCAATTGTAATCAGCATTACAGGGGCTCCTCTGTTTAGAATATCAATTAAGGAACCAAACAGATGTCCGTTTTTTATTTGAATACTAAAAAATCCATCTGTAAAAAACAGATTAAACAGGAGTATGGCTGACAAAGCTAATAGTGGATATAATAAATTCTTGTCTGCATTTTTTAATAAAGGTTTCATAGCTCGTAACCATCCTTAGCAATATAGTTCATTATCGTGTTCTCCGTTAGTTTCTCTCCATAAAGTTCTCCAATTTTTTTTCTATCTTTTAAAATAGCAGCTCTGGAACAACATCTTATTACTTCATCTAATTCCGATGATATAAACAAAACAGACATATTATCTTCACTCATTTTATTTATAAGTTTTTCTATTTCTGATTTAGCACCAATATCTATACCTCTGGTTGGTTCATCCAGAATTAACAATTTTGGATTCATAGCTAACCATCTAGCAAGGATTAATTTTTGCTGATTCCCTCCACTTAGTGTTCCTGCCATTTGCTCTAATCCTGAAACTTTAATTTGAAGGAGTTTAATAAATTTTGAAGTTATATCTTCCTGTTCCTTTCTTTTTAATCCATGTAAAATTCCATTTTTTGCTTGTAGGGCAAGAACAATATTTTCTCTAACAGTTAGATCAGGTATTATTCCTTCAGTCTTCCTGTCTTCAGGGCAAAATGCCAAAGAGTGGGATATTGCATCTCTAGGAGACTTAATATTTACCAGGTTGCCATTAATATTAATATATCCACTTGTGTGTTTATCTATTCCAAAAAGAATTTTTGCCATTTCAGTTCTACCAGAACCTAATAACCCTACAAGTCCAAGAACTTCGCCTTCCCTTATATCCATATCAAATCGTGACAAAACACCTTTTCTTTCAATCCCTTCCATTTTAACAAACATTTTTTTGTCATTGTGGTAGTAATCTCTATGAATTTTATTATTAAGTTCATTAATATCTGTAATTTCTTTCCCAAGCATTTTTGAAATAAGTTTAAGTTTTGGCAGCTCTTTAATTGGATATTCCCCCACAAATGAACCATTTCTAAGAACTGTTATATAGTCTGAATTTTGGTAAACTTGATCTAGGAAATGAGTTATAAAAATAATCCCCATTCCTTCTTCTTTTAGTTTATTCATAATACTAAATAATTGCTCACACTCTGCTAAGTCCAGGCTGGATGTTGGCTCATCCAATATTAGTATTTTAGCTTTTATATCTAAAGATCTGGCAATCGCAATCATCTGCTGAATAGCAATAGAATATTGGGATAGTTGTATTGTAACATCAATGTCTATATCAAGCTTTTTAAGTGCTTCTTTTGCTTTCTGGTTCATGAGCTTCCAATCAACCATACCAAACTTCATAGGCTGTCTTCCTATAAATATATTTTCTGCAACTGAAAGATTTGGTACTAAATTAATTTCCTGATAAACAGTACTTATGCCTTTACTTGAAGCATCCATGGGGGAGGATGATTCAAAATCTAGTCCATCTACTTTTATGGAGCCCTTATCTTTTTTATGTAATCCAGTTAATACTTTAATCAGGGTTGATTTTCCTGCTCCATTCTCACCCATTAATGCGTGTATTTCACCACGCCGCAGGGTGAAATTAACAGAATCAAGAGCTTTCACACCGGGAAAGCTCTTGCTCAAACCCCTGATTTCAACTAGCTGAGAACTATCAGCTTTTAAATCAGGCATTTATTTCTCCCTTATTAATATGCTCTACTGTCTATAACTTTAGCTGCAACTTCCATAGGGAAAACATCTTCTTTTGTTACAATCCGTTTTGGAATCTTTTCTCCACGCATTAATGCTTCTGCTGCATCGAATAGTTGTGGTCCTAGTAACGGACTACACTCAACAGTAACATTTAATTTACCTGCTACCATTGCTTCAAATGCTCCTCTTACTGCATCGATAGAAACAATAATTATATCTTTTCCAGGGATTAAACCATACTCCTCTATAGCTTGAATTGCTCCAATAGCCATATCGTCATTATGTGCAAATAGAACATTTATATTGTCACCTTCTGCTTTTAAAAATGCTTCCATTACTTCTTTTCCGCCAGATCTTGTAAAGTCACCACTTTGAGTTTTGATTATTTTCATCCCTGGTTGACTTTTAATAACTTCTTCAAAACCTGTTTTTCTATCTATTGCAGGAGCAGATCCTACGGTTCCTTGTAATTCTACAATATTAACATCTGTTAAACCTTTTTCTATTAACCATCGAGCAGCTTTTCTACCCTCTTCGACAAAGTCAGAACCCATGAATGTAACCCAAAGTGAATCATCGGCTACATCAACTGCACGGTCAGTTAATATAACTGGAATACCCGCTTCTTTTGCTTCTTTTAAAACAGCTTCAAATCCTGTTTCAACGACAGGTGAAAAGGCTATAACATCAACACCTTGTGCAATAAATGTTCTAATAGCTTTAATTTGATTTTCCTGTTTTTGTTGTGCATCTGAAAATTTTAAAACAATATTTGACCTTTTTGCAGCCTCACTTTGTATTGATTCTGTGTTTGCTACTCGCCAAGCACTCTCTGCACCAATTTGTGAAAACCCAACAACAATTTTCCCGTCATCTTCTTTTTGCCCATTTGCAAATAAACCAGGAATACACATAATCATCATTAACATAACTGTTAATACTTTTAACGATCTTTTCAATTCTAACTCCTTTAATAATATAATAATTTTTACATTGCAATTGGTATGCCAATCGTTACTAGCATCAATATAACTCCATATAAGGGTTTTAGCCATAAAAAATATTGACAACTCAATAGGTCGGGTGTATAAAATTTACACACTCTGTTTTTTGTTGTGTGTAAAAAGGAAGCATGATTTTGTCCAAATCCATATTAATAATTGATGATAATGTTAAATTATGTAAAAGTTTAAGTAGAAATTTTGAGCATTTAGGATACTCTGTTTTCAATAAATTCTGCAGTAACGATGCTATGGAACATATAAAGAGATATGTTCCGGAAGTTGTTTTATTAGATGTAGCTTTAGGGGATGAGAGCGGAATTGATCTTTTAAATGAGATTAAATTATATAACCATTTTATTCCTGTTATAATGATTACGGGTTATGGAACAATTGAAATAGCAGTTAAAGCTATAAAGTTGGGTGCTTTTGATTTTATTCAAAAGCCGCTTGAGTTTAATAAATTATTAGTCATTGTTGAAAATGCAATAAAAATGAGAAGTTTGAATATGGAGAATATAAATTTTAAAAATAAAATTTCTTCATTAAGCCGAGGTATAGTATCATCAAATAAAAAAATTCTTGAAATATTAAAAAAAGCAAACAAATTAGCTAATACTGATTTACCTGTATTAATTCAGGGAGAAAGTGGTACAGGAAAAGAGGGATTAGCAGAGTATATACATAATAATTCAAATAGAAGCAGTAAGGATTTAGTAAAAATTAATTGCTCTGCATTCCCGGAAAATTTGTTAGACAACGAACTTTTTGGGCATGAGAAAGGAGCATATACTGGTGCACACACTAAGTTTAAAGGTGTATTTGAAAAAGCAGATGGAGGTACACTTCTACTTGATGAAATTGGGGATATGTCACTTCAGACTCAGGCTAAAATACTAAGAACTTTGCAAAATAATGAAATTAGAAGGATTGGTTCCGAGGAGAATACAATAATAAATGTGCGTTTTATAGCTTCTACAAATAAGGATTTAAAAGAACTAATAAAACAAAATTTATTTAGAGAAGATCTCTACTACAGGCTTTCCACAGCAACGCTTTACCTTCCCCCTCTAAGTGAAAGAATTGATGATATTCCTCTTTTGGTTGAACATTTTCTTGAAGACATAAATAAAAACAGACCCTCCGGAAATGTTGAATGCACCGAGGATTTTCTAAAGATTTTAATCGATCACAACTGGAGGGGTAATATTAGAGAGCTAAAAAATATAGTAAACTATTCTGCTGCAATATGTATGGGTAATAAGTTAGGCATTGAAGATCTACCCCCAACATTTCTCGGTGATCCCCAAGTAAAAGTATCTTATGATCTTATAAAAGATAATGAAAAGGGGCTAATAATTAAGACTCTTCAAAAGACTAATAATAATAAAAAAGCAACTTCTGAAATATTAAAAATAAGTAGAAAAACCCTTTATAATAAAATGGAAAAATATGGAATCTCATAGAAAAACTCCTATAGTTTCATTGTTAAATGTAAAACTATACAGGGAGGGGCATAAAGTTCTGGATAATATTTCAATTGAGTTATACCCCGGCGAAATTCATGCAATTGTTGGAGATCACGATTCGGGGAAAACATATATAGGAGAAATACTCTCTGGTGTATATCAGCCTAGTGATGGGTATATTTATTTAGATAATGTAAAGCGTGACTACCTTTCTATTGCAAAATCTCAAGAGTGGGGTATACATACTATTCATCAGGATACTCACTTAATAGATAATTTTACGATTGCTGAAAATCTATTTACACCGTCATTTCCCAAAGCCAAATTCCCAAAAAATAAAAATAAGATGCTTGCTGAAGCTATAGGGATATTTAAGAGATTTAATATTGATATTGATCCAGGAAGACTATTTAAAGATCTATATCTATCTGAAAAAATAGTTGTAAATATTATAAGGGCACTTATTAGAAATCCCAGATTACTAATTCTTGATGAATCTTTAGATAAGCTATCCCTAACCGATTTACAAAAAATAAGTAATATTCTTTATGAAAATATAAAACAAAACCTGTCTGTTTTATGCCTCTCCCATAAGATAGATGATATATATAATTTTGCAGATTTTGTTTCAATATTAAGAAGTGGAAAAATATTTATAACAGACTCTGTAGATAATATAGATCGACTAAATTTAATTAAACTTTGTTATTATCAGATTAATAGTGATGAAGATCTTTCTAATACTAGTAAAGAATTTTACCAACTTCTAAAGTATAACGAAGCAATACTTCAAAAGCTGCCTACTAATTTAATAGTAACTGATGATCATAACAATATTAAATTGATTAACGAAACAGGTAAAAAGTTTTTTCTTATTGAGGATAAAAATTTCCGGGGAGAAAAACTCGATGTTTTAATAACAAACGAAAATAGAACACTGTTAAATTATCTTTATGATGCATTATATGAGAAAAAAGAGAGTTCACATTACAATTTACCCCTTTACATTGCCGGCATTGTTAAAGTAATTAATTTTAAAACATTTCCTATTTACGATGGCTCATTCCTTATTGGAAACATCATAATAATAGAGGATATCTCGGAACAGGAAAAACTTAGAGAACAGATAAATCTTTCAGAAAAATTAGCATCTGTTGGTTTATTGGCTGCAGGTGTTGCACATGAAATAAATAATCCGCTTGAAATAATATATAATCATTTAAATTATCTAAATATAGGAGCAAAAGAAAAAGAACATAAAGAGATAATTTTAGAAATTGAAGAGGAGTTAAGGGATATAAAAGCTATTGTTAGTAATTTAATCTCTTTTTCAGACAACAATAATGCATCTAGTGAGATATACAATTTAAATGATCTTATTTTTAGTTTAATAAATCTTATTCGTTTTAATGCAAAGCATAAGCAGATTACAATTCTGTTTAATCCCATTGATAGTGATATTATGATTCAAACTAGTAAGAATGAGATGAAACAGGTTCTTCTTAATTTAATGAAAAATAGCTTTGAAGCAATGCCTAATGGTGGAAATATTCAAATACAGACAAAAGTTGAAAACAGAGCTGGGTCTTCTTGTGCTGTAATTTTAATTGATGATAATGGTTGCGGAATTGATGAAAAAAATTCCAGGGATATATTCCTTCCCTTTTTTTCTACCAAGAAGAAAAATGAACACAATATGGGGCTTGGGTTATCTGTAATCTATGGTATTATTAAAAAATATAAAGGTGAAATTTCGGCTTCAAATAGACCTAGTGGAGGTACTCGTTTTAAAATCATCCTTCCCTGTATTTGCTAGGAGAAATCCCTGTATGCTTTTTGAATTGTTTTGAAAACTGATAAATATCATCGTAACCTACAGTTGCAGCAATTGCAGAAATAGGTTGTGAACTTGATGCTAAGTAGTGTTTGGCTATATTGAATCTCTCATTTAAAAGATCCTCTTTTGGAGATGTTCCAAAAAAGTATTTGTATAAAAAACTAAAACGGGATGAACTTAATCCAGAAAGATTTGCTAATTGGGGTAGACTCCATTTTTTTGAAATAGAGGATAACATGGTTGTTCTTATATCACGAAAGGATAGCTCCAGGTCATGGTAATACGGGTTTTGTTTGTGATCATTATTTCTATTATGCTCCCTTGATAATTCTATAAAGAAATTATTTATTAAATTACTAATAACTGCTTTGTATTCAATGTCTTTCATTAAATATTCTTTTTCAATCTCTAGTATCCTATTGTGAATCTGTATAGGGTTTTTAATTTTTAAAGGTTTATTTATGGGGAATTTTAATAAATTCAGGTCATTTTCAAAATTTGCTTTAGAAAAATGGAACCAGTCATTATCAAATCCATTAACTGGATGGTGATAAAATTGTGGTGTATTTGGAGAAAAAAGTATAGCTGTTCCAGGTGATAGAATATTAGTTTTCCCATTAGTTACCAAATAGACGTCTGTGTGGAAAAGTAAAAAAAGAAAGTTCTGGGATCCGGAAGGCCTATCTATAATTAGGTTTTTATCTTCTTTGTAATGTGTGCCAATATATTCAAGATTTATCAAAAATATCTCCTTTGTAGGATAAAATGACAAATTAAAAGTTAAAAATAACATTTTAAATTATATATTTCGGGTTTACATTTTAACTATAATTTCTTGGTTTAACAAGAAATAAATAGAAAGGAGAAATAAATTGATAACATACATAGTTTCACCAAAGAAGAGAAAATCACAAATTGATAAGAATATATACGGACACTTTTCCGAGCATTTGGGGCGGTGCATATATGAAGGAATTTTTGTTGGAGAATCATCATCCATTCCAAATCATTACGGGATGAGAGACGATGTTGTAAATGCTTTAAAAAAAATTAAGATCCCGGTATTAAGATGGCCAGGAGGTTGTTTTGCAGATGAATACCACTGGAAGGATGGTATAGGGAAAAAAGAAGACCGTAAAAAAATGATAAATACACACTGGGGTGGTGTAGTTGAGGATAATAGCTTTGGAACCCACGAGTTTATGAAATTATGCGAGATCCTTGGTTGTGAACCCTATATTAATGGGAATGTTGGTAGTGGAACTGTTCAAGAGATGGCTGAGTGGGTTGAATATATATCATTTGGTGGGATGTCCCCAATGTCGAACTTGCGGAAGGAAAATGGTCAAGAAAACCCATGGAAAATTAAATATTGGGGTATAGGTAATGAAAACTGGGGTTGTGGTGGAAATATGCGAGTGGAATATTACTCCGATTTGTATAGGCAGTTTGCAACTTATGTTAGAAATTTCGATGGTAATAAAATATTTAAAATAGCCTGTGGACCTTCGGATGCCAACTATAACTGGACAAAGGTATTAATGGAAAATGCAGGTAATTTAACTGATGGTATAACACTGCACTACTACACATTTACCAATGGCTGGAACGATAAGGGGTTTGCCCTGGTTATGAATGAATCCGACTTCTATAGCACATTACAAAAGACTCTGGTTATGGATGAGTTAGTTACAAAACACTCTGCTATAATGGATACATACGATCCTGAAAAAAGAGTTGCACTTATTGTTGATGAGTGGGGAACTTGGTTCGATGTGGAGCCAGGGACAAATCCAGGGTTTTTGTATCAGCAAAATACTATGCGTGATGCCCTTGTTGCCGGTATTAATCTAAATATTTTTAATAAACACTCTGATCGGGTAAGAATGGCAAATATAGCTCAGATGGTAAATGTTCTGCAATCAGTTATTTTAACAGAGGGTGAAAAAATGATTTTAACACCTACCTATCATGTTTTCGAAATGTATAGTGCTCATCAGGATGCTACATTAGTTGAAAGTTTTATTGATTCAGGAACTACAGGAACTAAGGATATTGTTGTTCCCGATGTTACAGAGTCCGCTTCTGTTGATGCTCTTGGAAATATAACTATGACTTTTTGTAACCTTGATATTCATAATGAAAAAGAGATAGAGACAACTCTTTTAGATTTTAATTCAACAGATATTACAGGAGAGGTTTTAACAGGAGTAATGGATGCACACAATACATTTGCTAAACCAACAACTGTTGAAAAGAGTAGACTGAAAACTATAAAAAAAACTAAAACTGGTTTTTTAGTTACACTTCCTCCATGTTCAATTGTTAAGGTTGTAGCAAAAGCATGATTACCACCTGTAGAAGGTGTAATGAAATACCTGGAGATGTTACATATGAAGAAGTTATTGAATTTATTAATAACCTGGATCCTATGATAAAAACTGACCAGTTAATTTATGAAAAGCGTCTTAAAAATTGTGAGAAATGTGAAAAATTAAGTAATGGAATGTGTTCTTTTTGCGGGTGTTTTGTTCTAGTTAGAGCAGCTGTTAAAGAGATGAATTGTCCTTATCCCTATAATAATAAATGGGATTAACTTGAACTGCGGGTTTTTACCCGCTTTTTATTTTTTTCTAGTGAATTTAATCTCTCCAATAAAAAGACCACAAATAATTAATAACATTGCTATTAGTTTCTCTAAAGAAAATGGTAGTCCCTGTGTGTAATCAAGCAAAATAGCACTAGATAGCTGTCCTGTGTAAAGTAGTAATACATAGGTTATAGGTTTAAGTTTTAATAATAGATAGCTACCTATAGATACAACAAAAATTGCAATGGAGCCTCCACCCAATACAAAGTGTAAAGGTACTTGTCCACTAAAAACATTTGAAATTGAATCACCTAGTGGTATAAAAGTCATCATGAGCAATAGAATTGACAGTGCGCTTCCGTAATGTATTATTAGTGTCTTTTTAAAACCTATAGAGAGTATATTTTGACTATTCATATATGTTTGTATCATAACAAGCATTCCTGGAATCCATGATATAATTATCCAGTAAAATTCTATATTACTTCTAAGCCCTATTATTGTTGCTCCGGGTATTACTAGTAATAAAGAGAGTATTTTCCCAATTGGTATTCTTTCTCCATTTTTGCTATGCTTTACTAGCTCCATAATCGAAGCCATCATTACTTGCCCTGCAAGTGTTCCGCCTAGTGTTAGGAGAACACCTCCCATTTTGAAAACAGTATTATTTAATGTTACAATTAATATCCCCATTATTCCTGCTAAAAGAAACCAATTACTCTTTTTCTCACGTTTTTTAGGAGTTTGTTGTTTTAAGAATGATAATGAAATAAGTATAAATCCTGTTGCGTGTATAAATAGTAATGATGGATAATTACCAATATAACTTTCAAGGGAGCCATTAAAAAAAATCATAAGAGATATGCATATCCCTGTTATAAGAGCCAGTATTATATTCATAAATTGGATACCATATAGTTCCAGATTTTTATACAGTAAAGTATTGGCATATGATCATTTATCTCAGAAGGTAATATTGGGAAGTTTTTGGGGTTTGGAAGCTCTTTATTCATGATTTAAACTATAAAGCCTGTAGGATATATTGGCTAGATCAATTTTGAATTTTATAAATAATTAAAAAATAACTAAAAAAGAAAAATTTAAATTGACAAGCACCAAATCTGTGGTATTTTTAAATGGTACCGTTACCGGAAACGTTCCCAGTAACGATACCAAAGCAGGAGGATTATTATTCGAAATACTAACATAAAGGATGTAGCAAAAAAGGCCGGTGTAGCAGTTAGTACTGTTTCCAGGGTTATAAATAACCATTCCGATGTTAGTAAAGAGACTAAAGAACATGTTTTGTCCATTATTAAGGAGTTAAACTATATCCCTAATAATAGTGCTAGAAATCTTAAAAGATCCAGTTCTAAAAGCATAGGTATTTTTGTTTTGGGGCAATACAATCTCTTTTTTGCAGAGATTATAGAGGTTATAGAGCACGAGGTATCGTTAAAGGGCTATTCTGCTGTAATTCACTTTCATCAGAACCCTAAAAATGCTGTTGAATCAGCAGCACAATTTGTTTTGGAAAAAAAACTTGCCGGACTTATTTATTTGGGAGGGGTAATTTCTAAAAAAGATGAAGGTTATATTAAAAGGGTAGATGTTCCTGTTGTTTTTTCTTCAACTATTGTTGAGGAAGATGTTGATATGAATCTTTTTTCCAGTGTTGGAATAAATGAAAAAACTGCTGTAAACGAAGTGATTAACTACTTAGTAGGTTTAGGGCACAAAAAAATTGCTTTAATTACAGAGGATAAAGAGGAACGGGGTGCTGCTCAGGAGCGGTTTGAAGTTTATAAAAGCGCTTTAAAAAATAATGGAATAGAGTATCGAAGTAACTATATAGAAGTAGGAGATTTTTCTATAAAATCCGGTTTTGAATGTATGAAAAGACTTCTTAAAAATAATAGTGATATTACTGCTGTGTTTGCAGTAAATGATTTAATGGCAATAGGTGCTATAAAAGCAGTTTATTCAGAGGGATTAATAGTTCCACAGAATATTTCTGTTGTTGGATTTGATGGTTTAGAGTTTGGAGAGTATTATCAACCATCCTTAACAACAGTAAAGCAACCGAGTAGTGAATTTGGGAAAATCAGTACCAGTTTACTTTTTAATCTAGTTGAAACAGATTCGGCTAGTGAACATATAATTCTTGACACTAAATTCACTATTCGTGAATCGTGTCAAAAAATAATTAGGTAATAACCCTAGGGTTAATATAAAAAAATAAGACGGAGAGACAAAATGAAGAGAGTAAGTACTTTATTGTTTTTTGTGCTAGCGCTTGCATTAAGTGTAAATGCTAATTCAAACAAAGAAGCTTCTGCTAAAGATGTGGTAGAAGTTAACATTTTTCAGTTCAAGGTAGAAATTGCTGCTGAGTTAGATGCAGCTGCAAGATTATACGAATCTACACACCCTGGTGTAAAGATTGTTATTGAAACTGTTGGTGGTGGTGATGATTATGGTGCGGCTTTAAGAGCAAAAAACGCTTCAGGAAACATGGCTGATATTTATAATATTGGTGGTCCACAAGATGTAAAAGATTGGATGACAATGTTAGAAGATTTATCTGACCAACCATGGGTAAGTTCAGCAATGGATGGGATCCTTTCTGGTGTAACTGTTGATAATAAAATTTATGGTCTACCATTTAACATGGAAGGATACGGTTTTGCATATAACAAAAGAATTTTTAAAGATGCAGGAATTGATGCATCAAAAATTGTTGATTTTAAATCTTTAGAGGCAGCTGCAGCCGCTTTAGATCAAAAAATCAAAAGTGGTGCTTTAGCTGATAAATACCCTCTACTCGAAGCTGTATTCGAATATGCTGCAAAAGAAACTTGGGTAACTGGTTTACATACTTCAAACCTTGCATTATCTCCTGAGTTAGGAAATGTTATTGCTGCTGCTGATGCAAAAACAATTGATTTTAAATATGCTGATGGATTAAAAAAATTATTAGATCTACAAGCTAAATACTCATCAAGTGCAGATAAACCATCACTATTAAATGCTGTTGACTACTCAACACAAGTTGATACTGGTTTAGCAATTGAAAGAGTTGCAATTATTCAACAAGGTAACTGGATTTACGGTGGTGTAAGTGCTGTAGATAAAGAAGTAGCTGATAACCTTGGTTTCTTACCAATGCCAATTGTTGGAGCTAAAGAGGATTCAATTGCTGTAGGTGTTCCAATGCACTGGTCAATTAACTCAAAAGCTGAAGCTGCAGATAAAGCGGCAGCTAAGGATTTCCTTAACTGGTTATATACATCAGAAGCTGGTAAAGATATTGTTGTAAACAAATTCTTCTTTATTCCACCTTTAAAAGGATATGATGCTTACCCGGTAAAAGATGCTTTAGGTCAATCTATAATGGCGTTTGCTGCACAAGGAAAAACAGTTCCTTGGGTTTTTATGGGTTATCCTACAGATTGGGGTATGAGTACTTTAGGTGTTAAAATTCAAGCTTACTATGCTGGTGAATTAACATGGGATAAGGTAGTTGCCGAATCTAAAACAGAGTGGGAATTATCTAGAAAATAGATTTTCTTTAAGGTTTCAGGGAAGTTTGTCTTCCCTGATTTTTTCTTTAACAAAAAGAGGTATGAATGAAAAAGTCAAAATTGTCTTTTGGACTGTTTGTTGCCCCAAGCTTAATAGCATTTTTTATAGTTGTTATTATTCCTACAATTAGTGGAGTATTAATGTCATTTACTAACTGGAATGGAATTGATAATAATCCTGAATTTGTCGGGCTTTCAAATTATGTAAAAGTATTTACATTAGACATGGTTAAAACTAATTTTTTAACTGTGGAATTTGAGATGCCTAGATTTGTTAATGTTTTTTTATTTACAGCACAATTTGCTGTAGTATCTGTTCTTCTTATAAATTTTTTTGGTTTTAGTCTTGCACTTCTAGTAACAAGAGGACTAAAAGGTAGTAATTTACTTCGAAGTATATTTTTTATACCAAATCTAATTGGTGGTTTAATTCTTGGATTTTTATGGCAATTTATTTTTACAAAGGTATTTAATAATATTGGGAATGTCCTTGGAATTGAGTTTTTAAAAGGGTGGTTATCCACAACTTCCACAGGTTTTTGGGGTCTTGTTATCCTGCTTTCATGGCAAATGTCAGGTTATATGATGATTATTTATATTGCCGCTATTCAAAATATTCCTACATCTTTATTCGAAGCTGCAGATTTAGATGGTGCTAACTTTTTTCAGAAGATGAAAAACATAATAATGCCATTAGTAGCACAGGCTTTTACAGTAGGACTATTTTTAACACTATCAAATTCTTTTAAATTATTTGATCAAAATCTAGCGTTAACAAATGGAGGGCCATATCTGTCAACTCAGATGTTAGCCTTAAATATATATAGAACAGCATTTATGCAACAGGACTTTGGTCAGGGACAAGCTAAAGCAGTACTATTTTTAATAGCTGTTGCGGCTATAACATTAACTCAAATGTCTATAAGTAAAAAGAAGGAGGTAGAGTACTAATGAATTCCAAAAAAAATACAATTATTTTAACAATAGTGGGAATTTTACTAGCAATAATTTTCTTATCTCCATTTTACATTGTGGTTGTAAACTCTTTTAAAACCATGAAGGGAATCTTTATAGACACAATGGGATTACCATTTGGTAAATACTTCGATTTTGGGAATTACCCAATAGCATTTGAAAGACTGGACTTTTTATCAGCTTTTAAAAATTCACTTATTATTACTATTTTTAGTACTGTATTAATAGTTTTGTTTGCATCAATGTCTGCATGGCAATTAGTAAGAACAAAAACATGGTATAGTAATCTAATTTTTATGCTATTTGCTGCCTCAATGCTTATTCCATTCCAATCTGTGATGTTGCCTTTGGTTAGCTTAATGGGGAAATTGCAATTTTTAAATCCAGCAGGTCTAGTTTTTATGTATATAGGGTTTGGGTCTAGTCTCTCTATTATACTTTACCATGGGTTTGTAAAAAATGTTCCATTGGAATTAGAGGAAGCGGCAACTATAGATGGGTGTAATATTGTTCAAACCTATGGGATAGTTGTATTTCCGTTATTGAAGCCTATAACTGTTACTGTTAGTATTTTAAATATTATGTGGATTTGGAACGATTTCCTATTACCACAATTAACAATAAATAAACCTGAATGGGCAACAATTCCTTTAAAAATGTTCTTCTTTTTTGGGCAATATTCAAAACAGTGGCATTTAGCTCTAGCAGGTTTATTAATATCTATGTTACCGGTTGTTGTATTCTACTTTTTTGCCCAAAAGCAGATTGTACAGGGAGTTATGGCTGGTTCTATAAAATAGGGGGAGTACAATGAATAAAATAGATATAGGAACACCGTTTAATACACAGGCAATAATAAACTTTGAAGGTATAAGAAATACTAAAATATCAGATCTACCCCAATTTCTTAAAGTCGAAATTACCCAGGGTTTTAAGATATCATTTAAAATGGATCGAAAGGATATTGTTTATGGTTTAGGTGAGAATGTTAGGGGAATTAATAAGAGGGGAGGGATCTATGAATCTTTCTGTTCCGATGATTTTACACATACTCCTGACAAAAAATCACTTTATGCTGCACATAATTTTTTAGTTGTTGATGGGGATACAAATTTTGGTTTATTTATAGATCATCCGGGACTAGTGACTTTTGATATTGGTTATACACACAAAGATGAGCTGGTAATAAGCGGCGATAATCCTAATTTTTCACTCTATTTTATTCCAGGTGATTCTTCACTCTCTATTACAAAGAAATTTAGAACTGCAATAGGTCTTTCGTTTATACCTCCCAAATGGGCCTTTGGATATCAACAAAGTAGGTGGAGTTATCCCGACGCTGAGTCTATTGAAAATATTGGGAAAGAGTTTAGAAACAATGAAATCCCGTGTGATACTATCTATCTGGATATAGATTATATGGAGGATTTTAAGAATTTTACTGTTGATAACAGTAAATTTCCTAATTTCAAAGAATTTGTAGCTAAAATGAAAGGAATGGGAATTCGGTTAATTCCAATAATTGATGCTGGATGCAAAATTGAAAAAGGTTATCCAATTTATGAAGAGGGTATTGAAAAAGGGTATTACTGCGTAGATAAGGAAGGAAAACCATTTGTTGGGGCTGTTTGGCCGGGGAAAGTTCATTTCCCAGACTTTTTAAACGAAAATGTAGGGAGATGGTTTGGGCAAAAGTATGACTTTTTAATTAATCAGGGTATAGAGGGCTTTTGGAATGATATGAATGAGCCGGCTATTTTCTATTCTGAAGCAGGGCTTAAAAAAGCTATGGATAAAGTAACTTCCATGGCAGGACAGAATCTTGATATCTACTCCTTTTTTGACCTTAAATCTACAATGGAATCAATCTCAAATAATATAGATGATTATAAAAGTTTTTATCACAATGTTAACGGAAAACTAATTAATCACTATGATTTACATAACTTATATGGGTATTTTATGACAAAATCAGCTGGAGAAAGTTTTATCAATAACCATCCAGATAAAAGAATTCTTCTGTTTTCTAGAGCTTCCTATGTTGGGATGCATAGATATGGAGGGATTTGGACAGGTGATAATAAATCCTGGTGGGAACATCTATTACTTAATATTCAAATGATGCCTTCTGTTAATATGGAAGGGTTTTTATACAGCGGTGCGGATGTTGGAGGTTTTGGAAGTAATTCCGACTCTGAATTAGTTACCAGGTGGACTCAATTTGGGATTTTTACTCCACTTTTTAGAAATCATGCAGCACTTGGAACCAGAAAACAGGAACCATTCTCTTTTGATATTGGAACAACTAATATTATTAAAAATACTATTCAGTTAAGATATGCTTTAATTCCTTATATCTATTCCGAATATATGAAAGCTGCACTAAATAATGATATGTATTTTAAACCTTTAGGTTTTGTCTATACAAGCGAACAGTCGAAACGGATTGAAGATCAACTTCTAGTAGGTGATTCAATAATGGTTGCTCCTGTTTATACTCCAAACTCTTTTGGAAGAAATGTATGGGTGCCGGAAGATATGCTTTTATGGAAAGTTAAAACCTATAAAAATAGAAACTTTGAAGTTGTAAAAGAAGGGTTTAAGTATATCGATTTAGAGCTGGATGAAACACCTATTTTTATACGGAAGAATAAAATGTTGGTTGTTGGAAATCATGGTAATTTTGTTAGTGAAATAGATAATAGTGTGATAACATTAATTGCCTATACCGATGATGAGGCAAGTTATGAATTATATGATGATGATGGAGTTACACACAAGTTTAGAAATGGTGAATTTTCTAAATCGGTTTTAAAAATTACTGCCAATGGTGATAACAACTACTCCCTTTCTGTAAAAGGCGAAGTAATTGGAGTAAAGACTATAAACTATATTGTTGTAAATAGTTTGGGGGCGGTATATGAAGGAAATTACTCTATAGAATAATTTCCGATTCTTCCTCTACTCCAAAACAGTTTATTGTTTTCTGGTATTTTGCTACTAACGAGTCTAAATCTTCGTCTGTTCTATCAACATCGTGGTGGCAAAATCCCAATCTCTTTACATTGGCAGCAAGACCTAAACTAACTGTCATATCAAAAGTGGAATGACCCCAACCCTTAGTTATTTTATACTGCTCATCTGTATATTGTGCATCGTGAAATAGAAGATCAGCATCTTTGCAAAAATCTCTAAACTCATCAAAGCTTGGGCCATTTTTATGATGATGTCCTAACTCGTTATCCGTTAAAAAAACAAACACCTTTCCATCCTCAATAAACTTATATCCAAAACCACCATCGGGGTGATTTAGATTTATTGAATGAATTTCTATAGGGTCGTTTTCAAGTATTTTGGGGGTTGATCGTTTAAAATCAAACTCAGCTTGTAGCAACTTAAAATCTACTGGGAAGTAGGGAGGCTCCATTTGATGACGTAAATACTTATGCAGTGATTTTTTTGCAAATTTTCCACCCCTTACATATATTTTAAATCTATCAAAATACGCTGGAATAAAAAAGGGGAAGCCCATTAGGTGGTCCCAATGTGCATGGGTTAGTAGCAGTACCATCTCTTTAGGGTAATTACTTTTTATTATTCGTTTACCAAGCAGTCTTAATCCTGAACCTGCATCTATAATGATTGTATTACCAGCATTTGTTGTTAACTCTATGCAAGTTGTATTTCCACCATATTTTACACCTTGTTTTCCAGGTGTAGGCAATGACCCTCTAACACCCCAACTTTTAATTTTCATTATAACCCCTAATTGCTATCTGATAGGTAAAATATACAGCAGACAAAGCATCATCGTATGCAACTGATGAATCCTCATCAGTTAAAAAAATTCTATTGTTGGACTCTTTCTCTACAGCAATATATAAATTTGATATAGGCGTATCCACTTTTAAATTATCGGAAAATAAACAAATTGTATTTAGGCAAAAATCCCAGATTTTATTCCAATTATTTGTACTAAACCATTGAATTAGGTTTTTATGGTTTGTATTGAAATGGTTTAAATCCCTGGTTTGTTCAAGAAAAAGTTTTAATCCTTCACCTTTTTTAAGGTTTTTAGAGCTATATACCCCGGATAATTGAGGTTTAAAATCAAAAAGATCTGCTACTAAAGAGTAGTAGGTTTGTCTAAAGATTCCTGTTGAAAAACTTCTTGGGGTATTAAATATATTTTTGAAAATTGTACCTGTATGATCAATATTTTTTAATGCAATTAAATAGTTTATCTTATCCCAGGCTGTTGTACACATTAAAGAGAGACTTTGAATCTTTTCTAAATGGCTAGTGTTGCCAATTCTTCCCAGGGATTTAGCTGCATTTGATCGAATCCATGAATCCGGGCTATCTAAAAGTTCAATTAATAACTTTTCTACTCTTTTATCTCTGTATGCCCCTAAAGCAAAGATTGCTTTCATTTGGTGGTATGATCCGTAATCAGCAGCTTCTTTTATTAGGTCGTCAAGTAGTGCTTCCCTTGGGTGACTAAATAAAGATTTAATCACCTCTCCTTTTAAGGGGGAAAGTGGAGATGATATAATAGACCTCATCTCCTCTGTTGCTATATTCGCATCATTTTGACTAATAGATAGTATAACTGTTTTCTGTTTTACAGGATCGTCAATTGTATTTAATTTTCCAATATCACTATAAGCTTTTAACCCCTCTAATGAGAAAAGTATTGCAGCAGTCTCCCGGGCAGATAAACTTCCCCGGTCTAAAATCCACATACTTAAAACTACTAAAATCAGGCTTAAAATTAGAGCTAGCAAGAAGAGAAAACTAAAGGTGTTTGGTATAGGAATGAGTGAATTTTGTCCTAGATCGATAAGTAATCCACCGCCAATCCCACTTAATAGGGAGAAGAACGCAGTAACAAAATTGACCATTGAGTTGTAACCAAAAGAGTCTGATTCCGGCATTGAATTAACCACAACCCTGTCTACTAAAACGTTTGTGGATAGAAGGAAAAAGTTTGAAAAAAAACCTAGTATAAAGAACATAAAAATTGGGAGAGATTTTACTATGGATAATGGAATAATCATCCATATAGCAAAAAATATTGTTAGTAAAATATTAATTCCAATAAGCAGGGGTCTACTACCTACTCTGTCTGCAAAGGTTTTTGCAAAAAGTCCCGACAGTATATTAGCAAAGGCTAAAATCATTGTATATAAAAAAACAATATTTGCACTAAACCCAGCCTCTTTTCTTAAAAAAACAATTGTTAAGCCGTTAATTACCATTATAGCAACAGATATCCACCTAATTAGTAGGGGATAACGTCTGTTTTTTATTTTAATCGACTCTTTTAATATTACAAAAATATTCCTGCTTTTTTTATACTCAACACTCTCTCTACACGGTATTTTTCTCAATTGAACTACCGCAGCTGTATTAAAAATTACACCAAAAATTTGGAGTAAAAGTATTCCTGTTATACCGGAAAAGAGCTTAAAAGATGTTATAATAAAACTTATAAGTTTTGAGACAACAGAAGCTGATTGATTTGCAATATTCCCCTGAGCTAAAACGGTTCCCCTGTTTTGTGAATTGGTAACCATTTTTATTAAAGGATTCCATATAACCACTCCAACCATTCTTGCAGTGCAAAAAAGAGTATAGACAATTAATATCAGGGTTACAGCAGATCTTCCTTCTATAAAATAGAGGGCTAAATATGCTAAAACAAACATCCCTCTTAAAAACCATGCAGTTGACTGAACTTTTATTAAGTTCCTTCCTGCTAATAGTTTGGGAAGGAAGACCAGAATAAAGCCAGAAAGAAATATTACAGAAGAGATGTAACCAAGTTCCATATTGGTTGCGCCAAAATTCATAGCCATTAAATATACAGGAGTCTCCCCCAGGAAGTTAAACCCCATACCGTTTAAGGCCTGGAATTTATAAACTTTTTTCTGACTATACTGTTTTTCTTCTTCTGTTAAAAATTGTGTCAACATAAGTTTATTTAATCATAATAAATTAGTGTTATCAATGCGATTGACTTATAATCATATCAAGGAGGCAATATGAAAAAGCTGTTTTTTATATGTCTATTAATCTTATCTATTGGTTGTTCCACTTTTAAAGGGGAGATCCCTATTGAATTAAAGGACAAAGGAGTCTTCTATATTTCTCCCAAAAATATAGATGGTGTTTTTGACGAGTTTATTACTCCTGTTAGAGTTCCTCCTGTTAAAGGGCTCAAAATTAAGGGATATAAAATTACATTGGTTTCTTCTTTTGGCATGGAGATTTTTACAAAAAGTGGAGGAAAAGGGATTTCTGAGAAAGTAAGTTTTTTTAGTGGAATATCAAAAGTTTCATTACCTGTTAATTTAAAATGGGATGGGAAGAATTCTATGGGTGAATTTGTCCCAGATGGTCTATACTTGCTCAATGTAGAAGTTTGGGATTCCAAGGGTAATACAGGTAGGATAGAACCCTTTAAAATAGTTGTAGATAATACATATCCAAAGTCTGAAATTACCATTCCTTATAACTCATTCTCACCTAATACAGAAAATGGATTAAAATTTATTACAATATATCAGGATTCATCTTCAGAGGAAAAATGGACTGGTAAATTATTAGATGCTAATGGGAATATTGTTTCGGAATACGAATGGCCAGGGATTGTGTCTAATTTGGAATTAGATGGTTTGGATAATAGTGGGAAAATACTGCCTGATGGACTATATAAATACACTCTTGAAGCTACAGACCTTGCAGGAAATTCTTTTATAACATCAATAGATAATATCGAGATAGACAGAAGTGAACCTGAGCTATATTTTAATTCCCCGGAATTATTTATATCTCCAAATGGAGATGGGGTTAAAGATAGTGTCAGTCTGACACTCGATTCAACTAATGGTGTTAAGCTTCAATCTGGATTTATAGATATAGTAAACAGCAAAGGTGAAGTAGTTAAAAAAATTACTCCTATCAATTTTACATTGCCTTTAAGTTTTAACTTCGACGGTTTAGTTATGAATAATATACCACTACCTGAAGATACATATTATGCTAATTTTAAAGGTCGTTTTACAAACGGAAATGTTGCAGAAGCAATATCTAAAAAAATACACATAGATTTATCCAAGCCGGAAACTGTTTTATCGGCTAATTACCTGATATTTTCTCCAGAAGGTGATGGGTTACAAGATACCATACTAATAAATCAGTCTACATCGCCTGAAAATATTTGGATTGGAGAGATTGTAGATTCAAATAATAGATCTATTATTCAAAAAGAATGGACAGAACGAGCTATTTCCTTTGAATGGGATGGAAGAGATATAAACAACGTGGACGTACCCGATGGTAGTTATAGATATATTCTATCGTGTGAAGATCTGGCAGGGAACAGTAATAAGTTCTCTCTAGGGCCCTTTGTAATAGATAGAACTGATACTAAAGCATACATAAGTGTTAGCAAAAACTCTTTTAGTCCTAATAACGATGGAATTGATGATTACATAGATTTTAAACCTTCAGTTTCTGTTTTAAATGGAATTAAAGATTGGGTTCTTAATATTAGGGACTCTAGTGACAATGTAATACATTCATTTAGTGGGCTGACTACAATTCCAGAGAAATTGAGTTGGTTTGGAGAGAATATTGATACTGAAAAACTTGATGGAAAATATATTGCGGAACTACAAGTTTCATATCTGAAAGGGAATATTGCAAAAGCCGCTATTAATACAAGTTTTACAATAGATTTAGAGGCCCCTAATGTTGAAATTGCAATATCTCCAAATCAATTTTCACCAGATAGTGATGGTGTAGACGACATTCTTTCAATTAAAGTAAAGGCATCTGATGGGCATAATAAATTTTCAATAGCAGGAGAGATTCAAGATCCTTATGGCAGAAAATTTAGAACATTAAAAATTGATGATTTTACAAATAACGAGTTTTTATGGGATGGGAAAGCCGATGATGGAGAACTTGTTCAATCCGCAACTGATTATTCATTAATTATTACAGCTATTGATTCCGTAGGTAATATTTCAAAAACAGAAAAGGATATTCCAGTGGATATATTAGTAATTAAGGATGGCGATAAGCTAAGGATTGTTATTTCCAGTATCTATTTTAAGCCATATACCGCCGATTTTGTTAATGTTGAACCCGATATTTTAGCAAAAAACTTACAAACTCTGGATAGATTAAGTGAGATTCTTAAAAAGTACAGTGCATATAATATAAATCTTGAGGGTAATGCGGTACGTATATATTGGGAAGATAAAAAGAAATGGCTAAACGAAGAAAAGGAAATACTTCTAGCATTATCCGAGCAGAGAGCCCAAGTTATACGTGATTCTTTAATTGCAAAAGGAGTGAAAGCAAGTAGAATGACTACCCAGGGGTTAGGTGGATATAATCCTGTTGTTCCTCATAGTGATCTTGATAACAGATGGAAAAATCGTAGGGTAGAATTTGTATTAATTAAATAGACTTAAAGAGTCTGATTTCTCAGACTCTTTATTTAAGGTAAAATATTTCCAGCTGCTCTGTAAATTTCATACCACTCTTCTCTAGTTAATTTGAAATCTGTGGCTTTAGACATATCTTTAACCCGTTTAGGATTTGTTGTTCCAATAATTGTCTGGATATTTGCAGGGTGTCTTAGTATCCATGCGATTGCTATTGCAGAATTTGTAACACCGTATTTATTAGCAATATTATCAATTACTCTATTTAATTCCGGGAATTTGTCATTATTTAGAAACACACCTTCAAAAAACCCATATTGGAATGGAGACCATGCCTGAACAGTTATGTTATTTAACTGACAGTAATTAAGAATACTACCATCGTGATCAAAGGAGTTGTCAACTTTCATGTTTACATTTAGTCCAGAATCTATCATCCCAGTTCTCATTATGCTTAGTTGTAACTGGTTAAAAACTATTGGTTGTTTTACGGCTGTTTTTAACAACTCTATTTGCATTGGATTTTGGTTGCTAACTCCAAAATTTAAAACTTTGCCCTCTTTTTCCAGCTTATTAAAAGCCTCAGCAACTTCTTCTGGTTCCATTAAGGCATCAGGTCTGTGTAGAAGGAAATAATCTAAATAATGGGTATTAAGCCTTTTTAGAATTTCGTCTACTGAGTTAACTATATGTTCTTTGGAAAAATCGAAAAATCCATTTCTAATTCCAGCTTTAGATTGAATTATTAAATCATCTCTTTTAATACCTAAAGATGAAATTGCTTTGGAAAAAACAATCTCAGAGTTCCCTCCTCCATAGATATCAGCATGATCAAAAAAGTTTATCCCAAGATCCAGTGAAGTTTTTATTAATTCTTGGGCTGCATTATTATCCATATCTGAAATTCTCATACATCCCAATGCTATTTTAGGTATATTTTGCTTTATCTGTTTTTGAAAAATTGTATCCATTATCTCTCCTTGCTCTCAATTATACATTAATTTTCATTTAATAGAAATATTTTATCTTGATTATTTCCTACTGTGTAGGTATGCTAAGTATGAATTGAGTTGCGGAGGTTAAAATGAGCACTTTAAGTTTTTTATGGTTAATTATATTTGTTGTCCTTTTAATTGGGTTAGGGTTATTAAAAACTCTTTTTAAACTTTCTTTTTCAATAAGGGTTTTTGTTGCAATGGTTCTAGGGATTGCTCTTGGATTAGGAATTTATTTTACTCTGGGTGCATCTGAGTCTGGAGAGATTAGGCAGTGGTTCTCCCTAGTTGGTTATGGATATGTCGATCTATTAAAAATGATTATTATACCTTTAGTCCCTACAAGTTTTGTTGCAGGGCTGTTAAAACTAAGTAATACACATGACCTTAAAAGTTTAGGGATTAGAACAATTTCTATTTTTTTAATAACAGCGATTTTTGCAAGTGTTATTGGTCTGGTTGTTGGTAAAGTTTTTGGTGTAGGGCAAGGTTTTATGGTTGGAGAACTACCTGCTAAAGATCCAAATACACTAATAGATATATTTGCAAAATTTAGAAGTTTTATACCTTCAAATCCTGTGAAGTCTGCGGTAGAAATGAATATTATTCCTTTAGTTGTTTTTTCTGTTTTATTAGGTGTTGCAGCAGTTATTGAATCGGGTAAAGATAAAAATAAGGTAGAGCCTTTTAAGGTTTTTATAGAATCTTTTCTTTCTATTGTTACCGGGTTAACTAAAATTGTAATAAAATTAACTCCTTACGGTGTTTTGGGGTTAACTGCTTACTGGCTTTCAAATTCGGGTGTTGGTGCTATTAAAGGTTTAGCTCTGTTTGTAATTGCTGTAGTCGTAGCTTGTCTTATACAAATTCTGTTTGTGTATGGTGGTTTTTTAACTATTTTTGTAAAAGTTAGTCCTTTGAAATTCTTTAAAGCCGCATCTCCTGCTATGTTGTTAGCATTTACAAGCAGGTCTAGTTTAGGAACATTAACACTAACAATTTCTACAATGATAGAAAGACTTAAAGTTAAACCAAGGATTGCAAATTTTGTTGGTCCTATAGGTGCAGTTATGAATATGGATGCTTGTGGAGGTATCTTTCCTGCTCTGGTTTCAATATTTGCTGCCAATGCGTTTAATATAGAGTTGTCAATAATTCAGTATATTTTAATAATTATTGTATCTGTTTTAGCAAGTTTGGGAAGTGCAGCAGTTCCAATGGGCGCAACTGCATTTACAATTGTAACCCTAACAACAGTAGGGCTTCCTGTAGAAGCAGTAGGTTTAGTTGCTGGTGTCGATTTTATAGTAGATATGTTTAGAACCGCAACTAATGTTACTGGAGATTTAATGACTTCGGTAGTAGTTGGTAACTCTCTAGGTGAATTTGATAGGGAAGAGTTTAACAAAGAATAAATTTTAAAAAATACAAATGGGGTAGTAAATGCCCCATTATTTTATAGTGGAACGTTCAATAACATTTAATGGGAGATAGGTTTTTTGTAATGCAAAATCGGGGTTTTCAATATAATTTATTAGTAACTCAGCCGCAAGTTTTCCACTAACCTCTAAGGATTGATCGACAGTTGTAATATCCATATATTCAGATGTATCTGTACCGTCAAAGCCAATAATACCTAAATCTTTTGGGATTTCGAGGTCTCTATTTCTAGCTGCTTTTAGCATAGCCACTGCTAGTAAATCGGTTGTAGCGAAAACAACCTCAGGTAGTATTTCCCTGGATACAATTTCTTTTGCAACTTCAAGTGCTTGGTCAAAATTATTATTAGTAAAGAAAATTTCTGAATCATCTATCTTTTTGTTAAAGTCAAGTAACCTTTTTCTAAATCCATTGACCCTTAGTATATTGGGTGATTCACTTGTCTGAATATCCTGTTCTGTTAAAACAGAAAAAGTTTTAAAACCTTTGTCATGAAGATATTCTGCAACAAATTCACCCCCCTTTGTATTATCAATAAATATACCTGGGAAGTCATGCTCTTCAAACTCGATAAATATAGTTTTTATTTTAAGTTCTTTAATAAGTCTTATGCTCTCTCTACTTAGCTTCTGGCTTATAACAATTATTCCATCTAGTCGGTTTGTTAAATTTATAGACCTTAAATAGTCATTAATATCTGTTTTATTGGCTACGGTTATTATGGTTAGCTCGTAGGGGGTAGCCTTTAACCCGTCGGTGATTCCTTTTAATCTATGCATAAAAGAGGGGTGTGTGAGAAATGGAGTGATTACTCCAATTCGGCCTATATTTTTTTTAGCCCTCTCTCTAGCCTCTGCTTTAGGAACAAAACCCAACTCTTTCATAGCTTTATAGATTTTTTCTTTAGTATCAGCAGCTACTTTGTCAGGGTTGTTTAAAACCCTTGAGACAGTGGTTATAGAGGTTTCTGATTTTTTTGCTACATCATATATTGTTGATTTTCTCTCTGACATTTCTAACAATTGATATTATAGAGTACTTGACAATCTTTCAAGAGAGAATTATCTTTTGAAACAAATTGCATGAAAGCACTTTCATAAAGATCGTAAAGGAGTGTTTATGACAAAACAGTGGATAATAGAGAATAGATGTGAACTTTTTACTCTTGGTAATGGCTTTTTAGGTGTTAGGGGCGACCTAACCGATAAGGGTGCTTATATTAATGGTTTTTACGAAAAGGGCAAAATAACCTACGGAGAGAAAGCCTATGGTTTTGCAGAAAACTGGCAAACCATGATTACAAACCCTAATGGGAAAGAGTTAAATATAAAACTTAACAGTGAAACAATTCTTGATAGTAGAGGTAATTTTTTAGTAAGGGATAATATATTAAATTTAAAAGAGTCCTATGCCCTTTGGAAATTTAAATGGGAGTCTCCAAATGGCGGGATTGTTGAAGGTAGTGTTAAAATTGTTGTTCCATTTGCTTATCAAGGAAGTGTTCTTTATTTGTGGGATTTAGAACTTCCGGAAAGTGGACAGACCATAGAAATTAATAGCCCATTATATTTAGCAATAGATGAAGATCATGACCATGACGATCCTAGAATTTCTGCACATTTTAAAAGTAGCTCATTAAATATATTTACATCTGAAGATAGGGTTTTAGTACACGGTTCTGGTAGTGATCTGGTTTCCGTTTCAGAAACTGATCATATTATTCATGGTATTTCTGACTTAAAAAGAGAGAAAAGTGAAATAACAAATGGATTAAATCATAAAATAAGTGGTGTGGCATCTAATAGAGTCAAAATTACTAAAATTGTAACTTATAATTACGGACATTTTTCGAACAGGGACAATGTTGAAAAACAGGTTACAAGTGAGCTGAAATCCATATTAAATAGTAATGTAAATGATGTTATTACAGACCAGATTTCATTTATGGATAAGTTTTGGAACAATAGTGATGTTGTAATTGAAGGAGATTCCGAGGCGCAGTTAAGTTTAAGATTTAATATATTTCAGCTACTTCAATCGGTTGGTCGGGATGGAAAAAGATCCATCGCTGCAAAAGGTTTAAGCGGTCCAGGGTATGAAGGTCACTATTTTTGGGATGCAGAAACCTATGTTTTACCCTTTTTTATTTTAACAAATCCGGCCATAGCAAAAAGTATGTTAATGTATAGAATTTCCATAATTGAACAGGCTCAGGAGAGGGCTAAGGTTTTAGGGCATAGTGGAATATTGTTTCCATGGAGAACTATAAATGGTGAAGAGTCTTCTGCCTTTTTTCCGGCAGGAACTGCTCAATATCATATAAATGCAGATATAGCAGTTGGTTTGGATAAATATCTCTCTGTAACAGGAGATCTCTCTATTCTTGACATGGGAGGAGACCGGTTATTGGAAGGAACAGCTGATTTTTGGTGCGATTTTGCTTCGGAAATTAAAGGGAAAGGACTCTGTTTTAATCTGGTTACCGGGCCAGATGAATATACAGCGCTTGTAAATAATAACTACTATACAAATTTAATGGCTAAAGAGAATATTTTGGCTGCAGTAAAATGGTTAGATGGTAAAATTTCCCCTAATAAAATACAAAAATGGGTAGGCTTTGCAAATAATATATACATACCTGAAAATGTTGATATTATCCCTCAGGATGATAGTTTTATGACAAAAGAGCCATGGGATTTTGAAAATACAGCAGATGAAAAGTATCCACTACTTCTAAATTTCCATCCATTAAATATTTACAGAAAACAAGTTTTAAAGCAGGCCGATGTTGTTATGGCCCATGCTCTATTTAAAAATAGTGTTTCTTTAGGTTTAATGCGAAGGGATTTTGACTTTTACGAGGTATTAACAACAAGAGACTCATCTTTAAGTGCATGTGCCCAGGGTGTTGTAGCTCACTGGTTGGGGTATGAGGATTTAAGTTGGGAGTATTTTCTTGAAACTGTACATACCGATAGAATGGATATACATAAAAACGTAAGTCATGGTCTACATACAGCATCCATGGGTGGTTCATATTTAATGATTGTTTTAGGTTTTTTAGGAACAGAGTTTTATAAAAATACATTAAGATTTAGTCCAAAAATTCCTCAAGCTTTAAATAAAGTAGAGTGTTCCATTTATTTGAAGGGACATAAAGTAGATATTGAACTTACAAATGAGAATATTAAATATTCAATATTAAGTGGAGATGTTGAATTTTATCATTATTCGTCTTTGATTAAATTAAAAGCAGGGGAGAGTATTTCCATGTCATCAAGGCCAGAGCTTAAATTGACTATTGAAGTAGGTTCGGAATTGGAAAATGATATTTATTCTTTAATAAAGGAAAAAGAACTTGTTCCCGAAGAGGTACTACTCTTAACCAATTCAACAAATTTTGAAAAAATCAGCGGTTATGGGTATAAAACACTTATTAATAATTGTGGGGAATTGGATGAAAAGTTTAATGTTTTATACAATAAGACCATCAGTTTTAATGGGAAAAGGCCTAAAACACGATAATTTAGTACAAAGCATTTGACATAGGTCACATTCTTCAACACTATAGTGATATGAAGGTAACCATAAAAGATATTGCTGCTGTTGCCGGGGTTAGTCATTCAACTGTTTCAAGAGCATTGAATGACAGCCCCCAAATTAGCCAGGCAACTAAAGATAAGATCAAAGATATTGCTAGCTCCATGAATTTCGAGTTTAATTCAGGTGCAAGGAGTTTAAAAAGTAATAAAACTGGGAATATCGCAGTTGTGTACGAGGCCTATTACGATCAATTTGGTTCTTCATTGTATATTAATCAACTATTTATGGAATTGCGGCACTACCTTGAACGAATGGATATGGATGCTATTTTATTAGAAGGTTATCACCCCGAAACTGGTGCAAGTAATATTGATAGATTACTTAGACAGCAAAAGGTCGATGGTTTTTTAATTGTTCATAACAATGTAACAAAAAAGGATTATAACAGTATTATTGAGTCTGGTTTACCAATGGTTCAACTTCATATGTATCCTAAAAATTATAATATTAATCAGTTAAACTATTTCCTCCCCGATAATTTTACAGGTGGTAAAACCGCCACTGAGAAATTAATTGAGTTGGGGTGCAAAAAAATATTGTCAGTATATCCCGATGATGTCTATTCTTACGAGTACAATCAAAGGACTAAAGGATATAAAAATGCCCTTGAAAATAGTGGGATTGAATTCAGAGATGATTACTGTATTGCAATTCAATGTACTTACAATAGTGGGTATAATCTATTTAATACAATTCCTGAATTGCTAAAAACCATAGATGGAATATTTTTCCAGACCGATATTCAAGCTTTTGGTTTTTTAAGCGCAGCAAAAGTTAGGGGTGTTTCAATCCCGGAGAGCATAAAAGTTATTGGTTTTGACGATGCTCCTGTGTGTGACTCCTCCATTCCTCAATTATCAACAATTCATCAACCTCGGAAGGAGTTAGCAGAAAGGGCCTGTCGAAGAATAATAGAACTTGTAAATAAACAGAATACCGACAGTCTTGTTCAAGAGATAATACCCTCCAGACTAATAATGAGAGGATCCTGCTAAAAAATACTTAAAAACAAATAATATCTCCTTTAATCCTTGAAAAATTCAAGGAAAATAAAAAAATGTTTGTAAATCAGTTTCTCATCTACTACATTTTAAAATAAGTCCAACTTTTTTCTTGACAGACTAAAAAAGTGGATTTAATATAACCATAATGCACACGTGTGCGATGAATTAAGTATATATATTCGATAGGTTTATATATTTTGAAGATATCGTGTGCACGATGGTTTAAGAAACTGTTAATGTCTCAAGCAGTTTATTAAAGAAATCATTTTAAAAAGGAGAGAGAGATGAAAAAATTATTTGTTATGTTGATGCTGCTTTTAAGTACAGCAATGTTTTTAACAGCAAATGGAACTAAAGAGGACACAGGAAAAGATAAAGCTGTTGTCGATGCAAACGATCCCTATGCCGCAGTTCGTGGTAAGGTTGTTACAATGAGTGGTCCATTCGTGGATAACGATGCTGTAAAATTTGAAAACTCTATTAAGAGTTTCGAAGAGATGACAGGTATTGATATTCAGTATGAAGGATCAAAAGAGTTTGAAGCAACTATTGCAATTAGAATTGAAGGTGGAAATGCACCGGATATCGCAGATTTCCCTCAACCAGGACTATTAGAAAACTTTGTAAAAAAAGGATATGTTATCGACTTAAATAAAACTCTGGATATGAAAAAAGTTAAGGGTAACTATATTCAAAGTTGGTTAGATATGGCAACTATGAAGGCTCCGGAAGGTGACATCATGGCTGGACTTTGGGCTCGTGTAAATGGTAAATCACTAGTTTGGTATAATAAAAAAGCATTTGATGCAGCAGGATATAAAGTTCCAACTACATGGGCTGAATTAGTAGCATTACAAAATCAGATTATTGCAGATGGTGATACTCCATGGGCAATTGGTATTGAGTCTGGTGCTGCTACAGGTTGGGCAATGACTGACTGGGTAGAAGAGATGATGTTAAGAACAACTTCATTGGAAAACTATGACAGATGGGTTGCAGGAGAATTAAAATTTAATTCACCTGAAGTAAGAAAAGCTATTGAAGCTGTTGCTGAAATCTGGTTTGCAGATGGTATGGTTTATGGTGGTAGAAAAAGTATTACTACAACTAGTTTTGGTGATGCACCAAAGGTTATGTTTGAACAACCTCCAAAAGCATGGTTACATAAACAAGGGAACTTTATTACATCATTCTTCCCTGATAACTTAGTTGCTAACAAAGATTACGACTTCTTCTACTTACCTAGTAAAGATGCTTCTTTAGGTAAACCTGTACTTGTTGCAGGAGATATCTATGCAATGTTTAACGATAGACCAGAAGTAAGAATGGTTATGCAGTACTTTGCAACTGGTGCTTCTGTTGAAGGCTGGGTAAAAGCTGGTGGAGCAATTTCTCCACATAAAGATTCACAACTTAGCTGGTATACAAACGAAGTAGACAGAAAAGTAGCGGAAGTTATACAAAATGCTACAAGTGTTAGATTCGATGGATCAGACTTAATGCCTGGTGCAGTTGGAGCAGGTTCATTCTGGAGAGAGATGACTGATTATGTATTCGGTGCAAAAACTTTAGATCAAGCTGTTAAAGCAATAGATGCTTCCTGGCCACAGGAGTAATAATTCAGAAAAGGGGTGAACTGGGCTTTATCCCCTTTTCTTTTTAAATTAGGAGGAGGTAACTTTGTGTTAACTGACTTAATAAATAGGCCAAGTGAGAATAAGTTTTTTACTGTAATTTTAGCTATATTTACAGTTGCTATTCTTATTGGAGGTTTTTTTCTGCTTCAACAGATGCAGAGTGTAAAAGTTGTAATGACAATTTTTGCAGTAGTATGGGGAGTTGGTTCGGCTGCTCTTCTCTATTTTACAATGAATTCTATAGCCCAATCACTACCAAGAAAGTTTAGATCGGTATCGGTAGCCATAGTATTTGCCGGTCCGGCAATAATTCTTCTTTTTTGGGCGTTGGTTCTACCTACATTTAGAACATTATGGTTCAGTTTTTTTGATTCAACAGGATCAAAATTTGTAGGATTAAAAAATTATATTTTTGCATTTTCAGATCCTGTAATGCTTGAAACTTTTAGAAACAATCTATTATGGATGTTTTTTGGGACATCCAGCTGTGTTATTCTAGGGCTTTTAATTGCTGTTCTTGCAGACAAAAGTAAATATGAAAAAGCTTTTAAATCCTTAATATTTATGCCTATGGCAATCTCTTTTGTTGGTGCAGGTGTAATTTGGAAATTTGTTTATGCCTATAAAGGTGAGGGAATTAATCTTACAGAAATTGGTCTTTTAAATGCTATTGTTGTTGGTTTTGGTGGAACTGCTCAACCATGGCTACTTATACCTTTCTGGAACAACTTCTTTTTAATATTCATAATGGTATGGCTTCAAACCGGGTATGCCATGGTAATAATTTCATCTGCTATAAAAGCAATCCCAGGTGAATTAAATGAAGCAGCAAAGGTAGATGGTGCAAATGCTTTTACCATATTCTTTAGAATTACCGTTCCATATATCATGCCAACTATTATTACGGTTACAACAACCATTTTAATTTTCAGTTTAAAACTTTTTGATGTTGTGAGGGTTATGACAGGTGGTAATTACGGTACAAATGTTATTGCCAACGAGTTCTATCTTCGTCAATTTACATATGGGAACACAGGACAGGCATCAGCAATTGCGATTGTTTTATTAGTCGTTATAATACCAGTTCTTTATTATAATCTAAAAGAGTTTAGAAGTAGGAAGGTGTTAAAATGACAAAAGCCAAGATTAAAATAAAAAAATCACAAGTTGCTATCGCTTTAGTACTTATATTAATAGTTTCTGTTTGGACACTTCCTACTTTAGGAGTTTTGGTGACCTCTTTCAGGGATTCAACCGATATTTATAGTTCTGGTTGGTGGAGTGTTCTTCCCCATAAAGATATTGTTAAAACCGGTGAGTTTGAACTTCCCGCAGATACTGACCCTAATATGCCTTTAACATTAGAGGGGTATACAACTGACTTTAACGAGTGGAGACAGGGTGTTGAGGTTTCTGAAGGTCGGATTTTACAGTGGTATGGAAATAAAAGATCGAGAAAGATTGAAATATTTGAAAGGAAATGGGTTGGTTTTGGTGCAAATCTTACCATATCTAACTACAGAGATGTTTTAGCTGCAGGTACTGTTAC
>JAFGYD010000101.1 GCA_016936295.1 Spirochaetales bacterium
GATGCAAAATCTCTAGCTGTTCATCCATCATCTACAACTCATTCTCAGCTAAGTGAAGAAGCTCAAAAAAAGGGTGGAATTTCCCCAGGATTAATACGTCTATCTATTGGAATTGAAAACATTGATGATATTATTGCCGATCTTGATAGTGCATTAAATAGTTAAAAGAGGCTTACGCCTCTTTTAATAAGGAAACCTATCAAGTATTTTATCAGGATCAATAATTTTATGTTTTAATAAATCTGATTTTACACTTTCTGGTACATCAGAAAGATGAGTATTAATCCCTTTTTTACTTAAAAGGTGTAAAACATCCTTTAAATTGTGTAACCCTGTAGAATCTATAAATGGAACATGTCTAAATCTGATAATTAATGTTTTTAAGTTTTTATCATTATTTCTTATTACTTCTATATACTCTTTAACTGTTGCAAAAAAGAGTGGCCCATAAATTTCGTAAACACCTACACCATTAGGTAAATCTTTATAAGAATCAATTTTATCTGTATCACTATCTTCGTATACTATTTTCCATGAGTCTGCCATTCGTTTAAGGAACAGCAGGGATGATAGAACAATCCCAACTTCTATTGCTGTAGTCAAATTAACAAGTATTGTTAGTAGAAAAGTTATTATTAACACAGCTGCATCGAATGTCGAAGTCTTTATAATGGTAAGAAAAGTTCGCCATTCACTCATATTGTAAGATACTATAATTAATATCCCTGCTAAACAGGACATTGGAATAAGTTTTGCCCATTTACCTAGAAATAAAAATATCAATAACATGGTAATTGAATGTGCTATTCCTGCAATCGGGGTTCTTCCTCCGTTTTTTACATTTGTAGCAGTTCTTGCAATTGCTCCTGTTACCGGGATTCCCCCAAAAAAAGGTGTAACAATATTAGCTATTCCCTGGGCTATCAGTTCTGTATTCGATCTATGATTTCCTCCAATCATACCATCTGTCACTACAGCTGATAGAAGGGAGACTATAGAACCTAAAAAAGCCAGGGTTAAAGCCGGTTTAAAGTAGACAGGAATGGAAGATAATTTAAATTCAGGTAGATTGAAGGATATATTATTAGAAATATCACCAAAAAAAGATTCTATTGTAAACACAGGAATATTAAAAAGGTGAACTACAAGAGTAATTAATATAATAGCTACAAAATATCCATGAATTTTTTTTATATATTTATTCGATAGTAGAATTACTATAATTGTTGCTAAAGTTGTTAACATTGCAGAAATATTTACTGTTTTTATATTTTTTATATACAGACTCCATTTATCTAGAAAAGCTGGGGGTACACTTTGGATATCCAGACCTAATGCATCTTTTATTTGAGTGGAAAAAATTATAACTGCTATTCCTGTTGTAAACCCCACAACTAATGGATGTGGAATATATTTTAGTAAAGATCCCAGTTTAAAGAGGCCAAAAACTACAAGAATTAAACCTGCTAGTACTGTTGATATGATTAATCCGTTATAACCATAGCTTTCAACAATTCCATATATGACAACAATGAAAGCCCCAGTTGGACCACCAATTTGTACTCTACTTCCACCTAGAAAAGAGATAAGGAATCCACCAAAAATTGGCGTAATTAAACCTCTCTCTGGTGAAACTCCAGATGCTACAGCAAAAGCTATACCCAGGGGAAGAGCTACTATCCCAACAATGATACCTGACAATATATCAGTTTTTATCTGATTTTTACTAATTCCATTTTTACTTAATGTGAATAATTTAGGGCTGAAAATTCTACTCATATTTCCTCAACTTATTGAATGAATAAAATTATACCAAAAAAACACCCTCTATGATAATATGTGTTATGGCAAGAAAAGAACAATCTCAACGGGATAAAGATAGACGAATACAGGACATAATTGATGCATCAAAGATAATTTTTTTTGACAAGGGATTTATAAATACAACAATGCAGGATATTGCAGCTGGTTCAGAATTAAGTCGAAGAACTATATATCTATATTTTAAAAGCAAGGAAGAAATTTCATTTGAAATTGCAAAAAGAGCATTTAAGTCCCTCCAAGAGAGTGCTACACTTTCAATGAATTCTTCTAAAAAAGGTTTTGAAAAGCTTATAGATTTTAAGGATGCCTATATGGAGCTTTTTAAAGAGGAATTTTCAAATTTTTATTTTACAGTTTTTTTAGATTTTAAAATCTACGCTAAACTTGTTAGTAAAGAGAGTATTAGAGAGTTATTATCCATAATTAATGAAATAGTAAATAAGATAGAAGAGTGTGTAATTGAAGGAATTAAAGATGGTTCAATAAAGCCCGATGTCACGAATATAAGGTGTAAATCCATAGCTGCTATGAATATTATACACGCCACAATGCAAAAAATTGCAATTAGAAAAGATCTTTTGGAATCTTTTACTGGTTTCTCTTCAAGTGAGCTAATAGAGGAAACATTTGGGTTTATTTTTACAAATTTAAAAAATAATTAATATTTTTTTCAATACATTTGACCATTCAATTGTTTTTTATTATTTTAAGTTTACATTGTGTGTAATTAATACATTTGGTGTAAAATTAAAAGGAGTGGCAAATGAATTGGATAATTAAACATTCAAAATTAACTATAGGTATTGTTTTAGTTATTACTGCTATACTGGGATTTCAAATAAAAGACTTGGTAATTGATAATGATGTAAATAATTTTTTCCCAAAGGAAAATTATACTTATCAGAGAACAAAAGCAATTGATGATATTTACGGTAGTCAAGTTGTAATGGATATTGCAATAACATCAAAAAAATCATCTTTTTTAACAAAAGAAACAATTGAAGTAATAAAAAACATTACACAAGAGATAGAACTTCTAGAGTATGTTAATGAAGTTACAAGTTTAACAAATACCGATTTCCCACAAGGAACTGAAGATGGAATGGTTGTAGAAAAACTTGTAGGAGACAGTTTTGAAGGTAGTCAAGAAGAACTAGCTGATCTCAAAAATAAATTGCTGGATTGGCCCGATATGTATCGAGGGTTTTTATATTCTGATGATTTTAAATCTACGCAAATTTTGACTGTAATTGATCACCATATAGAGTCGGATCCTCTAGGGGAATTATATGTAAAAATTAAGGCAATATGTGATAAATATAGTTCAAATGATCTTATTTTTTCTGTTGCTGGTAGTCCTGTTGTAAATGAAGTCGCAAAAACTTTTATGTATACCGATTTAGCAATACTTATTCCATTTGTTATTTTAGTAATTCTATTTTCCTTATTTATTTCATTTAAACGTTTTGCAGGAACTGTTCTACCCTTAATAACTGTTGTTATAAGTACTGTTTGGACTGTTGGTATCATGGCTATGACAGGCTTTACATTTACGGTTGTAACAACATGTCTGCCTGTATTACTAATTGCTGTTGGTAGTGCTTTTGGTATCCATATAATTAGTCACTATTATCATGAATTAGAAAAAGAAAACGGAACTCTTGGTGCAGATCATCATAATGAAGTAATTGTTAAGGCATTAAAAAAAGTAAGAAAGCCGGTTGTATTAGCAGCTTTAACAACTATATTAGGGTTTTTATCAATTTTATCAAGTCCGGTTGGACCTTTAAAAACCTTTGGATTATTTTCTGCAATAGGTGTATTGATTGCATTATTTCTATCTATGATATTTATTCCTGCTCTTTTAAGTCTTAATAAAAAAGCTGTGGGAATTGTTGCAGTAGAAGAGGATACAACGGAGAAAAACTTTCTAACCACACTATATAATTATTTTAGTAAAAAGACACCAAGAATTGTATTTATCACTTTAGTTTTAATTGGTTGTTCAGTTTATGGAATAAAAAATTTAAATATAGAGAGTTCTTTAATTAAATATTTCCCGGAAGATTCCATAATTCGAACAGATAATCAGCTTATTGTTGATAAATTTTCAGGAACAAATGCATTCTCTATTGAAATTAGAGGAAGTGAAAAAGGTGATTTAACTGACCCTCAAATTCTTGAAAGAATGGATCAATTAAGTGACTTTATTAAAATGAATAACCCTGAAATTGGGAAAGTATTATCTTTTAGTGATTATATAAAAAGAATTAACAAAGTAATGAATTACCCTCTAGTTGAAGATGTTACTTATAGTGATTCCAGAGACACTGATTTTGGATTTAGTGATGACTCAGGATTTAGTGATTTCTTTGGAGATTTAGAAAGTGATAATGAAGAACCTGCTACTGAAAATTTAACACAAACTACAAATAGTAATATAGATAAATACAATAAGCA
>JAFGYD010000102.1 GCA_016936295.1 Spirochaetales bacterium
AAGTGGTTATGTTTACAACATAAGATATGAAGCAATTTTGAGGATAAATCGAATTTATAGTAGCTTTTAGTGTTATGGAATCATATGATATTTCATTATCTTTCAAATATTGTGATATATGTCACGGTGAGTTTTATATTTCTATCATACAATGTATTTAATGGAAGGTTAATATGAAAATAAAGTCCAAAAACATTATTCGAATAGTAATAGAAATTATTTTTCTTGGGGTTTTTATAGGCTTGACTGTAAACAATAAGCTTCAGTTATGGTTTGGTATTTTTTTAGTTGGAACAGTACTTTCGGCTGTTATAGGAAGATATTATTGTGGGTGGATTTGTCCCATGAATACTCTTTTCCGACCCGTAGATTTTATTTATAGAAAATTAAATATTAAAAGATTGAAAACTCCTGTTTTACTGTCTAAAACCTTGTCTAGGTATCTTTTCCTAGTATTATTCCTTGTATCAATGATAGCAGTAAGAGTTTTGCATATAAAAATAAACATACTACTCTATATAGTTCTTCTCTCGGTTTTTATAACACTTTTTATAGAAGAGTCTTTTTGGCACAAAGCAGTATGTCCATTTGGTACAATTCTTTCTTTAACATCCAGAAAGTCCAAAATCTTTATGAAGATAAATGAGGATAGTTGTATAAGTTGTGGTAAATGTCAAAAAGTCTGCCCGACAGAATCCATTATAATTAAAAAAAATAAAAAGCGATTTAACCTGAAACATGAATGCCTTATGTGCTATCAGTGCATTGAAGTATGTCCAACAAAGGTTTGTAATATTTCAAAATAAGGGAGATTGTAAAAAACTCAACAAAGATCCAGATATAAAAAGTAAGGAACAATTCGATAAACTTCTTAGGGATATTAGGTTTATACTTATTAGTATGAAAAGATTTATTTTCCCAATTATTCTGCTTACAGGATGTGTTTCTCTAAATATAGTTGTTTACGATGTGCCAAATGGTTTAATAATTCCTCTGTATGTATACCCAACAAATAATAATTCTTACTCAAAAGTCCTGGAATATAGTAGGAATAACCCACATATTCCAGTAATTGTAATATTAAATCCCAATAGTGGACCAGGTGAAAATGTTGATCTTAACTATAAAAAAGCAATTAAAGAGTTAAAACAGCCCAATATTACTACTATTGGCTACGTCTCAACAAACTACACATTAAAAAAGTTGGAAGATGTTAAAAATTCAATAAAGAAATGGAAAGAATTCTATCCAGATGTAAAAGGTATTTTTTTAGATGAGATGACCTCGGAGAGTACATTCAATAATATCAATTACTATAAAGAGTTAAATATTTATACTAAACAGCTTGGATTCACAACAACAGTAGCAAATCCGGGAAGACCATTTTCCAATAACTATTTTACTCAAAATTGTGCAGATATCATAATTGGCTGGGAAGAGAGTGAATATCCATCACCTAAAGATTATCAAATCTACAATGTTAATAGAGTTGGAGTTTTAATACACTCTCAAGAGATAGTTGATATTAAGATGGTAAAAAAAATTTCAAGGAAATATAAATGGATATATATTACCCAGGATAAGTTAGAGAACCCATGGGATAGTTTAAGTAACCACATGGATTCTCTCTACTCTGCATTAAATACCTTTTAAAGGGGTAATTTTACATTTACAGAATATGTTTCACCTCTATTCTAATGCCATTAACATATATTTCCATTTTATCTATTTTTTCTTTGGAAAAAGTAATACTTAATACAGGTAGTCGTCCTCGTCTTTTTATCGTACTGGAAAAATCTAACAATTTATACTTTATGAGTACTACATTTCTTTATGCCATGAGACTTCCCCTGTTTCCCCCATAGTTAAACTGTCGCAAAATTAAATTTCTTGATACTATTATTTAGATTTATTTACAGGTTAACTTTAAGTCTACTCTGGCCTTTATCTTAATACATCTAAATACTAATCTATTATTTTTAGTGCTTTTATTCGGTCAATAATTAGTGCCTTAGCTTTTGTTTTCATTTCAACTGGCATAAAACTATTATCTACAATATTAATTATTTCGTTTACTTTCTTAAAATAATTTTCTAATATACTTTTTATTACTTGTGCCCGAAGTCCCACTCTTTCTCCGAGTAAATAGAAATCAGAACCAGTATAGTATCCATATTTATCATACATTTTACTAAATATACCTTCACCTTCTTCTTTAAGAAGATCTAATGCTAGAAAACCTATTTGAGGAGGATTAGGAAAAGCATGGACTAGCAGTTGATCATAGTTAGGAGTCAACCTATCATAATTAACAGTTTTGTTATCCATATCCTTAATTAAACTTATATTTTTTAAATGCATATCATCATTTCCAATTAAATAAGAAAATACTATTCTATTAAAAAGATCTTTGACAACTGATAATTTACCACCTGACATTTCTCTTACTAAATGTAATGCTTCTTCATAGCTTTTTTTATATTTATCATCACTTTGTAAATTAAATGCCTGAGCTAAATCTTCTTGATGAAGTTTATTCCCATTTTTTCTATCATATCTTTTAGAAATATAAGCTTCTTCTCCATCTGTAAATTGAATGTTTGCTGAATACGCAGTTTCAATTCCAACAATACGACTTATAGCCATTGCACATTGTTCATTTTCTGCTGCAAATGGAAAGGATTCTGGTGATGGTTTAAGTATATAGTTACCACCAGTTGTGACAATTTCAAATTCATTATTATCGTTAATAATTAATGAAAGTTTTTCCTGTACTCCTGAAATAGACATTCCTTGGGCATATTTAAGTCCTTTATTAAAAAATTCTTTTCTCGAAAAGGTTAATTTATCTATAGGATTATATTTTTCAAAAAAATTTTTGATAGCTTTTTTACTAAAATTACCTGTTTCAATTTTTTCTAACGTTAATCTACAGATCATAATTTATCCTTTCTTACTGTTATAGCACCTATTAAATCTTGACCATTATTCAATAAAATCCCGAATTTATCTTTTTTATCTATACGCTGTATTCTACTTTGTAAATCTAACAACCAACCTTCACTTACTAAATTTTCAAAAATGGGAAATAAATTAATACTAAAATATTTCAACTGAGTAAAAGGGTAGTTAAAACCTATTGGTGTACCATTCATTATATAATTTGTGTCATAAATAAAGGTAAAACCTTCAAACGATTCAATTATTGGACCAGCGAATAATCCATTAAAATATACATAAGCTATTCTATCCATAATTTAAGTCCTAGTGTATCTAATAATTGGATAAGTATTTTAAAGTTGATATTAATATCTCCAGATTCTATTTTTGCTAGACTGGAATATGATATTCCCGATAATTCACTAAGACTGTGTAGTGTTAAATTTTGTTTTTTCCTTTCTTTTCTGACAATGTCAGCAAGATCATTAATAGGTTTTATATTTTCTAGAGATTTATATTTATTTAACTCTTGTTCCATTTCATAAAACTTTATTTTAATTTTATTTAATTCTTGATCTATCATTATTACTCTCTAATATAATTCTAACTGACAATAATGCTTAAATCTATACATATATTGTTAAACACAAATAAATTATGTAATTTTTCATATAATTATTTTATTTATTACATAAAACTTAATAAACGCACTGAGTTTATCTTTTTTTAAAGATAATAAAGTCTGTGTCTGCACAATCTGGAGCAACAATTTATTTAATCGGAAGAATGGTATGGAATTAACAGAATTATATACCTCTCTTATCTCTACATAATATATGTGCCGGATAAAAATTTGTACTATTTAGTGTAACCTATCCAGTATAGGGAAAATGCTTTTCAAGCAAAGAATTTATATAGAAGATGTCATTAATATAGTTATATAATAAAATAATGAATAAACAAGAAATAATGGATTTTTTTGAATCTTTCCGAGGGGCTGAATTGTGTTATCCCTTCGATGAAATTACAGCAGTATATAAAGTTAATAAAAAAATGTTTGGCTTAATAAGTGATTGTGG
>JAFGYD010000103.1 GCA_016936295.1 Spirochaetales bacterium
GTAGACTTTCCAGAGATGTAAAGGAGAGGGGAAGAACTTTAGATTCTGTTATAACCCAGTACCTTGATATTGTAAGACCTGGATATTATGAATTTATTGAACCTACAAAATCATATGCAGATATAATTATTCCTGAAGGTGGATTTAACCAGAACGCACTTAAGGTTCTGGTTTCTTACCTAAAGGATTTAAGTTAATTTACCAACTACGTGGGTATCTGTTTAATTTTCTATCCAGTGCCCACTGATATATTTCTGAATATTTCTTTCCTGAGACTTCCCATGAATAATTTTCACTCATAGCTCTTTGCTGCATATTCTCTATATCATTTTTTCTATTATACCAGACCCAAACAGCCCATGAAACAGTGTCATATATAGCTTGAGGTGTTAAATCGTTAAAAGTAAAACCAGTACCAGATCCAGAGCCATTACTATAACATTTAACGGTATCTGCTAGTCCTCCTGTATTTCTTACAATTGGTAAAGTTCCATATTTCAATGAATATATCTGATTTAAACCACATGGCTCATACTTACTTGGCATTAGGAAAAAGTCTGCACCTGCTTCTAATTTATGACTTAATTCGTTATTAAATGCCTTAATAAATTTAAAATTATCAAGTTTACTATCAAGCCTTGTAAGTTCTTCCTCGCACCAGTACTCTCCTGTTCCAAGAATTATTACTTGTACTTTTAGTTCACTACAAATACTATACAAACTACCGTAACTTGGACCACATAACGCCCCAATCCCTTTCTGCTCTACTAATCTTGTTATTAAAACAATTAGCGGGACAGAAGAATTAATTTCAAGTCCTGCAATTTTTTGTACTTCATTTTTTATTTTTGTTTTATTTGTCAAATTCATTGAATTATAATTATATGGTTTAATGTTAATATCCGTTTCAGGATCCCATGTTTGATAATCACATCCGTTAAGAACTCCAAAAAGATCAGCTTTTCTTCTTCTCAAAATATGGTGTAGATTGTGACCATACTCATCTGTTAATATCTCGTTTGCATATGTTGGACTTACTGTTGTTAAAATATCAGCTTTATCTAGTCCCACTCTTAAAAAATTAAAAATACCATCGTTATGAGAATTTGTTGTTTTATCAAGTCCTGCAAAATTTATATCTTGAAATGAAAACCAACCCTGATAGCCTAAATTGTGTATAGTTAGTACTGAACCTGTTTTATGAAAATCGGGATCTATATCGCTATTATAGAGTAATGCTGGAACTAATGCGGATTGCCAATCGTGGGAATGCATTATGTTTGGAATCCATTGCATGAATTTGCAAAATTGAATTGCTCCCTTACACAGTACAGAAAATCTTCTGGAATTATCGCTATACTCCTCTGTGGGAGAAGGTCCGTAGAGCCCATCGCGGCCATACAATTCTTCATGATCTATAAAGTATACTGTTACGTTGCTGTTAAGTAGTTGGGTATAGTAGATTTTAACCCACTCTTCACCATAGTCCATATTTATACACATAGGCTCATGAAAACTTGATAGTTTATCCTTATCTATAGAATAGTATCTTGGTATAATAATTTTTATTTCATGACCTTGTTCCGATAATGCTATTGATAATGAAGATATTACATCAGCTAACCCACCACTTTTGGCATAAGGATATACTTCACTACCTATCATAAGAATTTTGAGTTTTTCCATACTTTTTCCTTTTGAATAATTTTAAAAGGTGAGTAACTATAAAGTCAAACACATTTAGTTATAATAATAGTTTATTTTGTAGTCTAATGGGGTAATGAAATTTAATTTTTCATATAGATGAAGTGCAGGCTTATTATCTTTTTTTACAAATAGTACAGAAATATAACCTCTATGTAGAAGATCAGTAATCATATATTGTAAAAGTTGTGTTGAGTAGCCCTTGTTTCGTTCTGGTTTCCAGGTGAATACTCCCCCAATTAGTGCGTAATTATGACTTTTGTAAGAGGTTCCTCCTTTAGATAGTGGAATATTTTTCCCTGATATATAGTAAATATCATCGACTTTAAGTTTATTTCTAAAATTTTCTTTAACAGCTCTTCGATTTAAGTCGGAAATATTTAAAATAACTTCCTCTTTTTGATACTCTAATTCTAGTGGTAATAGCTTTTCTATATCTTTAGGATTTGCTTTTACTACTTTAATTTTAATTATATCCTTAATTGGTATTTCTTTGTTATGCTTTAAAATTATATAATTTAAAGATCCTCTTATACTTTTAAAGAGGACTTGATCTATAAAATCTACATCTTCTTTTAATCCAATCACACCGTGAATTCTTACATTTATTTGAGTTAATAGCTTAATTAATTCTTTTTTTTCATTTGTAGATAACCGCGTTTCTTCCTCTAGTACAGGGTATATTAATCCTTTATTAGAAATAACAATAACGCCATTAACTTCACCATTATTTTTTTTTATTAAAACTATATTTGAGGATGCTGTTGGGAATTCATAACCATAACCTGAACAAAAAGGAGAGATCGCCTGGATATGAATCCACTCATTTATTAATAGAAAATCAATGATTTTAGCAAGATCAAATTTATTTGCAATGGCCCAAACCATAACTATTCCATTTTTTCAAAATCTAATGGGAATTTCCCTAATGCTGGGATTTGTCCTACTAATACAGAAAAAGCAGCAGCCATAGTCTCATCACTCTGTCCATATGCTGCAATGAATGTATCTACCCATGGAAGATCATCGAGATATACAGGACTTAAAAATGATAAAACTATTAATTTCCCTTTGTAGTTTTCAAGTCTTTTTAAAACTTCTAGATTGGCTTTACTTGTTAGACAAAATATTACAGTGTCGAAATATGTTGCTGTCTGTTGTATTTCTGCATAACTGGATGAATCTGTTATCCATGATCTTTTAGCTGTAGGGTAAAACTCTTTTCCTATGTTCATGAATCGAGTATAGTTACTTATTAATAGTATAGATTCATCTGCTTTCTCTAAATAAGGATAGTTTTTATCCCTCATAACGGTAACTGCTCTTGCTGCCTGGTTTGTAAGAAATTCCTTTGTTCCTTGTAATGGGATATTCTCCAGATTTTCTGATTTAGGGGCAGGAGTTACACGGTCTTCGTTTTTCAAATAATCTAATTTTAATTTAAGAACCCTATAAGCCGCATCTTTTACTCTATTTCTTAATGTTTCTTCATTATTCATATCTGTAAGTAATTTATCCCAAATTACCTGATGTTGTCTTGCTGTTTTAGAAACTAGAAGTATGTCATTTCCTGCCTCTATTGCAAGTCTACATTCATCGGCATAAGTTAATCCATCGACTCTTGCTCCATGCATGAATAGGTCATCTGTTATTGCAACTCCTTTAAAACCCATTCTATCCTTTAAAAGATCTGTAACAAACTCTTTAGATAATGAGGCAGCTTCAATTTTTTTTGTAATGTTAGGGAATCCAAGATGACCCATCATAACTGCTGGAATATTTTCTTTGAAAAGAAGCTCGTATGGAATAAGGTCTCTTGCTAAAAGCTCATCGATAGTACTTTTAATTATAGGAAGAGTCCCATGTGAATCTTTATCGGTATTTCCATGTCCTGGAAAATGTTTGGCTGTTGAAATTACCCTTGTTTTATCCATCCCTTTGTAAAAAGCTAAAGCTAAATTTGCTGCTTCAACAGGATCACTTGAAAAGGATCTTGGACCAATTACATCTGCATTTTTATTTATATACACATCTACAGTTGGGGCAAAATTCATATTAATACCAATTTCTCTTAGTTCATTACCAATAAGAATACCTGTATTATAGCTATCTATTAAATTCCCAGTAGCACCTAGACTTAGATTTCCTGGAGTCTGGGAAAGATTTCCCCTAATATGTTGAACCCATCCCCCTTCTTGATCTGTAGCAACTATTAATGGAATTTTAAATCTATGTTTCTCGGCTTCTGTTTGTAAACGGCTTATTGTATTAACCATATTATAAAGATTTGAGGCATTCCAACCAAAAATTTTAATAGAACCTAAACCTTTATCTCTAATCCAATAAAGATTTTCTGCAGAAACTCTATCACCTTCATAACTAAACATTAAAATTTGACCTAATAGTTCTTCATTGGTCATTTCATTAGTTATTTTTTGTGCTAACTCATTATTGGGAATATCAGAATAGAAATCGAATTCTTGTGAAATTATTGAAATATTAAAAAATAAAAGTATAAGTGCTGTTAGAAAGATTTTTTTAAGCATAGTCCTACCTTACTGTTTGGAAATTAACTTAATATAACATATTTTTATTAAAACTAAATAGAATGAATTTTTTTTTAATGATTTTTTTTAATATACCGATGCTATAAAGAGGAGAATATTTATGAATTTATCACTATTTAATGAACTTGAAAGAAATATGTTTAATCAGCTTAATCTTTTTAATAATATTTTAGCAGTTAATACACAATTTAGAAATTCAATTATTGAAAAAGAGTGGACTGGAGTAAATTTAAGTATAGATAAAATGAATGTTTTAACCCAGAAAATTAATGATCTTGATTTGGAAAGAGATAAAATTTTACAAGAAATATATAGTAAC